>JAZNEE010000053.1:0-5003 GCA_045588405.1 Acutalibacteraceae bacterium | reverse complement strand
CACTTATATAATATATTATCACACTAAACCATATATTTTGTCAATAAAAATTTATTATTTACGTCAAAAATATATATTTTTTTACAACTTTAAGCCTCAAATGTCGAGTTCGTCCTCTAAAATAACCGCAACACCGAGATCCTTTGCCTTTTGAAGTTTGCTTCCTGCGTTTTCACCACAAAGTACAAAATCGGTCTTTTTAGAAACCGAGCCCGTTACCTTTGCACCTTTAGTTTGCAATTTTTCGGTCAATTCGTCTCGGGTGTATTTTTGGAAAGTACCTGTTATAACAACCGTTTTGCCAAAGAAAATATCATTTTCATCAGCCTTTACTTCAACTTCTTTTTCAAGCATAAGTCTTGCCAAAACGCTGTTCCATTCGGCTAAATTATCGGCATTTTTAAACCATTTCAAAATTTCATGGCTCATAATTTCGCCAAAGCCTTCGATTGCGGTAAAATCAAAATCGCTGCTTACGGCTGTGAGCAGTTTTTCGGCATCTCCACCAAAAAGCTTTGAAATATCAGCAGCTGCCGATTTACCAACAAGCGGAATATTCATGGCAACCAACAAATTGGAAAGCTTACACTTTTTGGAGTTTTCAATAGCGTCCATAAGATTACCGAACGACTTTTCACCAAAGCCTTCCATTGCTGTTATTTCGCTTTCGTATATACCTAGTGAATAAATATCGGCAAGGTTTTTGAGCCAGCCTTTTGCAACAAACTTCTCTAACGTGGCCTCGGAAAGACCATCGATATTCATTGCTTGTTTTGAAACAAAGTGAGTGAATTTCTTAATCTGTTTACCTGCGCAAAGCCCGTTTGCACAGTAAAGCACTCTAATGCTTCTGCCGTCCGACTCGGTGGTTTTTATAACGGTCGGTTCATTACAAATGGGGCAACTGAGAGGATATTGCACAGCATAATCTTCCCTGTTTTCCTTTTCGGCGCTCAAATTCTTTTCAACGTGCGGAATGATCATATTTCGCTTGGAAACCAAAATAGAGTCGCCCGGCAACAGTTTTAGATTCTCAATAAAAGTGACATTATGAAGCGATGCACGCTCAACATTGGTATTATCAATTTCAACCGTTTTAAAGTTGGCAATTGGTGTCAATTGTCCCGTTCTGGATATATTCCATTCAATGCCCAAAAGTTCGGTTTCAAAACTTGGATCACCAAATTTAAAAGCTATACCATCACGAAAATGGTGCGAGGTTTTGCCCAAAGATTTGGCAAAAGCAACATTGTCATAAGAAAAAACAATACCGTCTATGGGGTAGCCTTCTTTTTCGGCAATATGCTTTAAATCCATAATTTTTTGCAAAATGCTGTCAGCATTATCAGAATCGATCAGTTCTGCGTGAGCATTTGAAGCAAAACCAAACTTGACAAGTTCTTTAAGTCGGTCGCTTTTAAGCGGAATATCGTCTAGACCTTTTAGAACATTAAACGGAAAGAACTTAACACCGCGTTCTTTACAAATTCTGGAGTCGAGTTGTCTTACCGAACCCGAAGCCAAATTTCTCGGGGTTGAATATTTATCTTCATCATTATCAATATCAGCATTAATGCTGTCAAAGGTCGGAATATCAATAAAAGCCTCACCCGTAACGGTCAATGCCTCTTTATATGGAATTGTTAAAGGAATGTTGGTGAACACCCTCGCATTATGGGTTATAACCTCACCAACGGTACCGTCACCACGGGTCGAAGCCTCAACCAAAGTACCGTTTTCATAATCGAGTTCTACTGTAAGACCGTCAATTTTAAGGCTTAAATATCCCAAACCCGAACTTAGCATATCGGCTATATCGTTAACGTCCTTTGTTTTAGCAAGGCTTAAAAGCTGAATGGGATGAGTGACCTTTTGAAGCTCACTTATAGCCTCATAACCTGCTCTGTTTGTAGGCGAATCGGCAAGACGGATACCTGTTTCGTTTTCAAGTGCGGTAAGTTCGTCAAAAAGAGCATCATATTCGGCATCCGAAAGCGAAGGAGAGTTGCCGTTATAATACTCGTCACAGCATTTATTAAGAAATGCCACCAAATATTTAATTCTTTCCATAGCTGTGTTTTCCATCTTGCTACCGCCTTAAATTTGATAAGATTATTATATATTATTTTATCTTTAATGTCAAAGAAAAACCGTTAAACTAAGTTTAAAATATCTTCCACATTTTCAGCTATATACGTAGCACCGGCACTGGTCAATTCTTCTCTGTCACCGAATCCATATAGCACGCCAACAGAATCAATTCCGTTGAATTTAGCACCATCAATATCATGATGACGGTCACCAATCATAACCACCCTTGATTTATCTGAAACGTTAATGTTTTCCAAAGCATATTCTATAACTTTGTCCTTGGTGTTTCGTGTTGAATCAAAGGTTGTGGCGGCAACAAAATCAAAATATTTAAGCAAATTAAAATGCTTTAATATTTTAAGCGTGAATTCTTCGGGCTTTGATGTTGCAATAACAAGTTTCTTGCCCTTTTGTTTTAACGCTTCAAGCAAAAGGAAAATGCCGTCATAAACCCTGTTTTCAAAAAGTCCTTTAACTCTAAAAGTCTCACGATAGAATGCCGTAGCTTTTTCTGAATCTTCTTTTGAAAAGCCATAATATTCTGCAAAGGCTTCAACAAGCGGAGGCCCTATAAATTTATAAAGTTCGCGTTTATCCTCGACCGCAATACCAAATTTATCCAAAGCATACGCCACCGAGTTGGTAATTCCTTCGGCAGGATCGGTTAAAGTGCCATCTAAATCAAACAAAATATAATCATACATTTTTTATCACCGACCTAATTTTATAGAAATAATTATAACATAAACCCCTTTGGAAATCAATCCAAAGGGGTTTATATCAGTCTTTGAAAAATTCTTTAACCTTATCGAAAAAGGTCTTACGGGTTTTATAGCAATTATCGTCGGTCGAATCCTCAAACTGTTTAAGCAAGTCCTTCTGCTTATTATTAAGGTTTTTGGGGACCTCCACTTGAATTTTAACATATTGGTCACCACGGCCCGAATAACGAAGCCTTTGAATGCCCTTGCCTTTGAGTTTAAATTCATCACCCGGTTGAGTTCCCTCGTGGATTGTGAATTTAACCTTTCCATCCAAGGTGGGCACAACTATATCGGCACCAAGAGCCGCTTGAGCAAAGGTTACGGGGATTTCACAGAAAACATCAAAACCGTCACGCTCAAAAATGGGATGTGGACGAACACCGATATTAACGTTAAGATCTCCTGCGGGACCACCGTTAACACCCATATCACCTGCCCCGCCGACACGGATAATCTGTCCGTCATCGACACCTGCGGGAATATTAATTTCACGCTCGGTTGTGTGTCTGATTCTACCCTTACCGTTACAGGTCTTACATGGTGTTTCTATATGCTTACCCGTTCCGCGACAAGCATCGCAAGCGCGTTGAGTCTGCATTTGACCAAATGGGGTTCGCTGCACAATATTGATTCTTCCTGTTCCGTGACAAGCAGAACAGGTTGTGGGTTTGGTGCCTTTTTCAGCACCGCTACCGTCACAGTCACCGCAATTTTCAATTCGAGTAACTTTAATCTTTTTAGCACAGCCCTTGGCCGCTTCTTCAAAGCTCAAAACAACCGATGCAGAAGTATCGTTACCGCGTCTTGGAGCGTTGGGGTCAGATCTTCTGCCACCGCCGAATCCGCCACCGAAGAAACTGCCGAAAATATCTCCCAAATCACCGAAATCGGCACCACCAAAGCCACCGAATCCACCGCCGCCACTGGCACCAAAGTTGGGATCAACTCCTGCATGGCCAAACTGGTCATATCGCGACTTCTTCTCAGCATCCGACAAAACTTCATAGGCTTCATTAACTTCCTTGAAGTTTTGCTCGGCTTCTGCATCACCAGGATGCAGGTCAGGGTGATATTTTTTAGCCATCTTACGATAGGCTTTTTTTATCTCGTCTTCACCGGCACTGCGGTCAACACCAAGCACTTCATAGTAATCTTTCTTATCTGCCAAGTGTTTTTCCTCCTAAAATTATGTAGATTTACGGGTGCCGAAGCACCCGTAAACTTTTAAAAAATTATTTCTTTGTATCGTCAACGTCGGTGAAATCTGCGTCGTAAACGTTATCTTTGCCTTGGGGGTTACCACCCATATCGGGAGCTGCGCCGTTTGCACCTGCTGCCTCTTGAGCTGCTTTATAAACCTTTTCAGATACGGCGTAAACCTTCTTCTGAAGCTCGTCGGTCTTCTGCTTGATAGCTTCGGTGTCGGTACCCTTCAATGCCTCTTTAAGAGCATCTGCAGCGCCGGTAAGATCGGTCTTTTCAGACTCGTCAAGTTTATCGCCAAAGTCGGCAATAGTCTTCTCTGTGGTATATACAAGCTGGTCGGCGTTGTTGCGAAGATCTGCTTCCTCACGGCGCTTTTTATCCTCTGCAGCATACTGCTCAGCCTCTTTAACAGCCTTATCAACATCTTCCTTAGACATATTTGTAGAAGAAGTAATGGTGATCGACTGTTCTTTACCGGTACCAAGATCCTTAGCCGATACGTTTACGATACCGTTAGCGTCAATATCAAAGGAAACCTCAATCTGCGGAATTCCACGAGGTGCAGGAGCAATGCCGTCGAGGTGGAACACACCAAGAGTTTTATTATCCTGTGCAAATTCTCTTTCACCCTGCAAAACGTGAACCTCAACAGAAGTCTGACCGTCGGCAGCAGTTGAGAAAATCTGGCTCTTTTTGGTAGGAATAGTAGTGTTACGCTCGATAACCTTGGTGCAAACGTGACCCATAGTCTCAATTCCCAAGGAAAGCGGAGTAACGTCGAGAAGAAGAAGTCCCTTAACGTCGCCGCCAAGAACACCGCCCTGCAAGGCAGCGCCCAAAGCTACGCATTCATCGGGGTTGATGCCCTTGAAGGGGTCGCGTCCGATAAACTTCTTAACAGCTTCTTGCACAGCGGGAATACGGCTGGAACCACCAACCATA
>JAZNEE010000052.1:0-4820 GCA_045588405.1 Acutalibacteraceae bacterium | reverse complement strand
CCTTTTAATATGATTTTATTCCAACCGCAGAATAAATTTCTCAATTTTTTCATATTCAATACAAAGAGGTGAGGGAATGATTGCTGTTTTAACCGATTGTCACGACCGAAAATCTCATCGAAAGATAACCAAAGAGAGTTTTGGCGAAATTGCGGTCTTAAGTGTTGGGAAAAGGGTGAGTGCGAGGAAACTCAAAAAAGTATTGCTCGAATTTGACAAAATTATTTGTGCCGGTGGTTTTAACCGACGTGGCATCGTTCCAACCAAAACAGACAGAATGAAAGAAGAGTTTGTTTTTAATATGTTTGTTTCCTTTTGTCTGTCGGCAGAATTCAAAGGGGATAAGGTTGGTATTTTTGATTCAGACGGAAAATTTTTCACCCGTCTTATACCTGTCGTTAACCGAGTTCCTTGCACCGTTATATGCACCGAAATCGAAGCCGAAACGTTTTGCAGGTTTTGTATTGCCGAAACGGGTGCTTGTCCTGACGTTGTTTCCAAGAAAAGCTATCTCTATGATTGCGACGTTGTGTTTTCACCCGATGGACTTTTGGGTTTTTCGGGAGTTTTGTTCAGTAATAGTGGCGTTGGTCTTAAACATAAGGTGATGTTACCCGAATATTGCGATACCGCCTTGAATTTGGGAGTTGACCCAATTGAACTTGCAGCAGTAATGGCTGATTCGAAAAACACAACTGCCGAAATTTAGCAGTTAAAAAGGGTTTACTTTATCGGTGTTTAGAGGTATAATAGTCGCATAAAATCACTTGGAGAAGATAATGGAAAAGATAGTTTTTGATAACGGTCTTACTGTGGCTTTGGAAGAAATGCCCGAGGCTCGTTCGGCGGCTGTTTGCTTTTTTGTTGCGGCGGGTAATCGATTTGAGACCGAATCTATTAGTGGCATTTCACATTTTATCGAGCACATGGTTTTTAAAGGCACAGAAACTCGCTCGCAAAATGATATTGCCGAGGAATCGGATGTTATGGGCGGTCAATTGAACGCGTTCACTTCAAAAGAATACACATGCTATTATTCGCGAGCATTGTATGAGCACGTTGACAGAACGGTTGACCTTATTTGCGATATGCTTATTAATCCTCGTTTTGATTCGCACGATATCGCAACCGAAGCGGGCGTTGTGCTTGAAGAAATAGGTATGTATGAGGATAGCCCCGAGGAATATTGCGCCGATCTTCTTAATGCGCTTTGCTATAAAGATATGCCGCTTGGTTTTAATATATTAGGCACGCGTGAAACCGTGAGCAATATGAATTCGGGCATGCTTCGTGATTATATGCAAAAAGCTTATGCTCCAGAAAGAATTGTTGTGTCGCTTTGCGGAAAGTTTGACCGTGATTCGGTACTTGGACTTCTTGATAAATATTTCGGTTCTAAAAAGAATGGCGGAAGCATTTTGACTGTAGAACCGATATCAATTAGCGGAGGATTCACTCTTTGCAAGCGCCCTGCCGAACAGACCCAAATTGCCATTTGCTATAATGGGTTGCCAACGGGCCACGAGTTAAAGCCTGCTTGCTCGTTTTTCTCATCAATTGTTGGTGGTGCCGCATCGTCGAGAATCAATCGTCGTATCCGTGAGGAACTGGGTCTTGCTTATTCGGTATACACCTTTTCGTCGCACTATTTAGGCACGGGTATGTTTGGTGTTTCGGGTGGACTTGCTCATAAAAATCAGAAAAAGTTTCTCAAAGAAAGCCTTGAGATTTTACACTCCTGCGCCGAGAGTATAACCGATGCAGAAATCGAAAGAACAAGAGAGCAATTTAAAGCGGGGATTGTTCTTTCGAATGAGAGTATGTCGGCGGTAGCGTCTTCTATGGGACGTCAGCTTTTGTTGGAAAACAGATATCGCGATATAGGTCAAATTGTGGATGAAATAAACGGTGTTGATAAAGCCGCCATCTTAAAAGCTGCTAAGCTGGTGACCGATAAAAGTGTTACGGCTTTGGCGGTTGTTGGCGATGCTTTGAGTGAGGATTTTTATCGCGAAATAATAGGGTAGAGTACAGATTTTACTGCTCTTGCATTTATTTCTAAATTATAACTTCTTTCGGTAAGCACTTCGGCTTCGTGGTCGGAGTGCGTTACTATTATAAGGGTAGTGCCTTCTAAACGCTTGGCATTTAAAAACTGAAAAAGACCGTTCAAATGCTCTTTGTCAACACCTTCAAACGGCTCGTCCAAAAGCAATAAATCGGCATCAAAAAGTCCCACCTCGGCAAGTGCTGCACGGCGTAAAATATTGGAGTTTAGTTGGCAAGGGTAGTAGTGGGCTAAACGAAAAAGGCCAAAGGCTTTTAACTGCTCGTTTGCCAAGGTTGCTGCATCTTTCAGAGAATAACCTCTTAATTTTAGGGGTATCATAAGGTTTTCGGTTAGTGTTTTGTTGTAAACTAAACGGTAGTTTTGCGGTAAAAGTACGGCTTTGCGATATTCTTCGGCTTTTACACCACCGACCGAAACCGTTCCCGAAGACGGAACAAATCTTCCGGCCAGTAGTTTTAAAAAGGCGCTTTTTCCACAACCGTTGGAACCTACAATTGCAACCGAGTCACCCTTTCTTGCATAAAAATTTAAATCTTCAAAAATAAGTTTGTTTTCAAGTTTAAAACAAATATTTTCTGCCTCTATGAACATATATGTCACCTCTTTGGTAACATTAGTATTCAAAAGGGAAGAATTTTATGCGGACAAGGTGTTTATAAAAAACAAAAAGCGTTTCCGCCAAAAAACGGAAACGCAACTTTGCAGCCAAACAAACTTTAAAAGGAATTATTCCTCGTCTGCGTCAACCTCGCACTCGAGATAGTTTTCCTCATCTTCCTCTGCAAGGAATTTGGAAACAAAAACGGCAATACCTGCAGCCAAAGCGGCAACAGCAACAAGGCCGGTAAGAACCCACATAACATGCTTCAATTTCATAATCGGTCACCTTTCTTGATTGATTTCTTGATTGACAAAGCAAAATGAACAAGTCACATTTAAAAGCCTTATTCAAATATAATTGTCTCAACGTTGTTATTATAACCATTTTTTTAATAAATGTCAATACTTGAGGATTATTGTTTTGAAGTTTAGATAATTTTGCTTGACATAAGGGAATTGTTGCTTTATAATGTACTGTGGCTATTTTCGGGGACTGTTGCTTTTATTGAAGCAAAGTCACCGCATATTTTTTAAATGATGAAAGGTAGTAAACAAAATGGCAAAGGCAGTTCTTTTGACCTCAGAGGGTCTCAAAAATCTTCAGAACGAACTTGAAAATTTGAAAACAGTTGTCCGTAACGAAATTGCAGAAAAAATCAAAATTGCCCGTGGTTTCGGAGACCTTTCCGAAAACAGCGAGTATGATGAAGCTAAAAACGAACAGGCAAAGGTTGAGGCAAGAATCACCGAGCTTGAAGCAATGCTCAAAAATGCAAGCGTTATCGATGAAATCGATGCTCAGGATGGTAAAATCAGCATTGGTTGCACCGTAAAACTTTTGGACGTTGAATTCGATGAAACCTTGGTTTACACCATTGTTGGTTCAGCCGAGTCCGACCCCAACGAATTCAAAATTTCTGATGAATCGCCCGTTGGCGCTGCTCTTGTAGGCCACGTTGCAGGTGACGACGTTACCGTTGCAACCGAAGCAGGCCACCTTGTATTCAGAGTTATCGAAGTTTCTAGATAATTCTATTTTCCTTTGAAGGATGTGAAAAAATGGAAAACAATAATGTAAAGGCCCCTGCCGAGCAGGAGGTTAATCTTAACGAAATTTTAAAGGTTAGACGTGAAAAACTTGCCGAGCTTCAGGCTGCAGGTAAGGATCCGTTTGTTATCACTAAATTTAATGTTACCGCTCACAGTGCTGAGATAAAGGGCAATTATGCAAACTTTGAGGGCAAGACTGTTTTGGTTGCAGGCCGTATGATGTCAAAACGTGTTATGGGTAAGGCCAGCTTCTGCAACGTGCAGGATCGTGACGGTTCTATCCAGGCTTATGTGGCAAGAGATAGCATCGGTGAAGACCTTTATAAGGATTTCAAGCGTTTGGATATCGGTGATATCGTTGGTATCGAGGGTGAGGTTTTCACCACCAAAACAGGTGAAATCAGTATCCACGCTTTCAAAGTAACCTTGCTTTCTAAGAGCTTGCAGGTTTTGCCTGAAAAGTTCCACGGATTAACCAATACCGATCTTCGTTTCCGTCAAAGATACGTTGACCTTATTGTAAATCCCGAGGTAAAGCGCAACTTTATCATCCGTTCACAGTTCATTAAGTTTATGCGCCGTTATTTGGACGACCGTAACTATATCGAGGTTGAAACTCCCGTGCTTAATACCATCGCAGGTGGTGCATCGGCTAGACCTTTTATTACTCATCATAACACTTTGGATCTTGATATGTATATGCGTATCGCTACCGAACTTCCTTTGAAGAGACTTATCGTTGGCGGTATGGACAGAGTTTATGAAATCGGCCGTATTTTCAGAAATGAAGGTATGGACCCCAAACATAACCCCGAGTTCACATCGGTTGAGCTTTACGAGGCTTATGCAGATTTCCACGATATGATGGATATTGCTGAAGGCATTATCTCGGGTGCCGCAAACGAAATTTTGGGCACTTATGAGGTTGAATGGATGGGTGAGAAAATCAACCTTGCCCCCGGTTGGCGCAGAATGACAATGGTTGAGGCTGTTAAAGAGTCCAGAGGTTGGAAAGGTCCTTGTCGGTTTTGCTGCCGAACACATCAAAACGCTCCATGAACCGGTAGGTATTGGAGGTCTCCGACAGGATCTGCCGGTT
>JAZNEE010000051.1:0-7848 GCA_045588405.1 Acutalibacteraceae bacterium | reverse complement strand
TGCACACTTGGGACTTTCTTATTTCCGTGAAGAGAGATAACTCTTGACAATGAGATTTCCTTGTGTTAGAATTACGGATGAATAAAAGCGAATAGCTTAAAGAAATGGAGATATATGTTATGAACAGAATTAAGACTATCGAAACCAGAGATATCGCAAAGTCGGTTGTTAGTGGCGGTTGCGGTGAGTGTCAGACTTCTTGCCAGTCTGCTTGCAAAACCTCTTGCGGTGTTGCTAATCAGAAGTGCGAGAACGCTAACAAGTAATTATTAAAGTTATGAGGAACGCCGCCTTAATTTAAGGCGGCTTCTTTATTTAGGAGTTTAAAATGGTTCATTGCTATAAATTAAACGGATATAATATCGTGCTTGACACTTGTAGTGGTTCGGTTCACTCGGTTGACGAGGTGGCTTACGATATTATTTCGATGTATAAAGAAAAAACCGAAGAGGAAATCATTTCTTTTATTCTCAATAAATATAAGGATGATGCTTCGGTCACAGAAGAGGATATAAAACTTTGTTTAGAGGACGTTGCCGAGCTTGAAAAACAGGGCAAACTTTATTCAAAGGACATTTATGAAGACCTTGCTATTGATTTCAAAAACAACAGCAACGTTATAAAGGCTATGTGTCTGCACGTTGCCCACACCTGTAACCTCAACTGTTCTTATTGCTTTGCAAGTCAAGGAAAGTATCAGGGCGACCGTGCGTTGATGAGCTTTGAGGTTGGTAAGCAGGCTTTCGATTTCCTTATTGCCAATTCGGGCACCCGTAAAAACTTAGAGGTTGACTTTTTCGGCGGCGAACCGCTTATGAACCTCGACGTTGTTAAGCAGTTGGTTGAGTATGCTCGTTCCATTGAAAAGCAGCATAATAAAAACTTCCGCTTCACGCTTACTACCAACGGTGTTTTGCTTGACGACGAGGTTACCGAATTCTTGAACAAAGAAATGGATAACGTTGTTTTGAGCCTTGACGGACGTAAAGACGTTCACGACCGCTTCAGAAAAGATTACTCAGGCAAGGGAAGTTATGACCTTATCGTGCCGAAGTTCCAACGTTTTGTTGAGAAACGAGGAGATAAGAGCTATTACATACGCGGAACCTTCACCCACGAAAACACCGATTTCACTAAAGATATTTTGCACATGGCTGATTTGGGATTTAAAGAACTTAGCATGGAGCCGGTTGTTTGTCCTCCGGGAGACCCTTATGCTTTGACCGAAGCCGATAAGCCGGAACTTTATAATCAATATGAAATCTTGGCCAACGAGATGCTTAGACGCAAGAAGAACGGCAAACCGATTACCTTCTATCACTATATGCTCGACCTTAAAAACGGCCCTTGTATTTACAAGCGCATTACAGGTTGTGGTTCGGGCACCGAATATATGGCGGTTACTCCCTGGGGCGAACTTTTCCCGTGCCATCAGTTTGTTGGCGATCCAAAATATAGCTTAGGCGATGTTTGGAAGGGTGTTACCAACAAAGCGGCTCAGGATGAATTCAGAAGTTGCAACGCTTATTCGCGTCCCGAATGTAAGGATTGCTGGGCAAAACTTTATTGCTCGGGTGGTTGCGCTGCCAACTCATATCATGCAACAGGTAAAATCAGCGGTGTTTATGAATATGGTTGTGACCTTTTCAAAAAGCGTATTGAATGCGCCGTTATGATGAAGGTTGCCGAGGCAGAGATATGAAAACTCCGATAGCCGATTTTGTAAAGGCTTATGCCGAAAGCAACACTTTAAGACTGCACATGCCCGGACACAAGGGCAAAAGCTTTTTGGGTGTTGAGGCATTTGATATAACCGAGATAAACGGAGCTGACGTTTTAAGCGAGGCTAATGGCATCATTGCAGAAAGCGAACAAAATGCCACCGATTTATTTGGAACCCAAAAAACCTTTTATTCAACCGAAGGCTCGTCGCTTGCTATAAAGACTATGCTTGCGGTGATAAACACCATAAAAAAAGGTGAACGCTGTAGGATATTAGCCGCAAGAAATGTGCATAAATCGTTTGTTTACGGCTGTGCACTTTGTGATATTGAAGTTACTTGGTTGAGTCCTGATTCAAACGAGCACTTGTGCTCGTGCAGGGTTACGCCCGAGCGTTTGCAAGAAGCGCTGAAGGAGTCGGACGGTGGATTTGACGCGGTTTACGTCACAAGTCCCGATTATCTTGGAAATTTGCAGGATATAAAAGGCTTGTCTGCCGTTTGTGATGAGTGGGACATACCGCTGTTGGTTGATAATGCTCATGGGGCTTATTTAAACTTTCTTCCAGAAAATAGGCATCCCATAAATCTTGGGGCTTCAATGTGTGCCGATTCGGCTCATAAAACCCTACCTGTACTGACAGGCGGTGCTTATTTGCACGTTGCAAAAAAGTTTTCCATAGATTTGCAAATCATCAGAAATCTCATGTCGGTCTTTGGGTCAACCAGTCCGTCGTACCTTGTTTTGCAGTCGTTAGATCTTTGCAATGCTTATATTTCGAAGGGATACCGCGAAAAGCTAAAGCACACCACCGATAACATTAGAACCTTAAAACAAAAGCTTCAAAACCACGGTTTTAAGCTATATGGCGATGAAGCCTTGAAGTTGACGATAGACTGTGCCGATTTTGGACTTTGCGGTGACGAGGTTGCAAATGTTTTGAGAAATAACGATATTGAAATTGAGTTTTCTGATTCAAGATTTGCCGTTATGATGTTCACACCCGAAATTGAGCTTCCCGAAATTGCAAAACTTGGAGAAGTGTTGTGCAATTTTAAAAAATCAACACCTATTCCTCAAAAACAGTTTTCAAAAGGGCAATACAAGAAGGTTTTGAGTATCAGGAAGGCTGTATTTTCAAGGCAGGAGAGTGTACCCACTAAAAAGGCAGTTGGCAGAATTTGTGCAGCACCAACCGTTTCGTGTCCGCCTGCAGTGCCCGTTGTTATAAGTGGTGAACTGATAACCGAGCAAACAGCAAAAGTTTTAGAGCATTATAATATAACAACAGTAAATGTAATAAACGAAAAAGCATAGGTTGTCCCTATGCTTTTTTACTTTTCGGTCAAAAGAGCGTAAAAGTTGAGTGGTGAAACAAAAGCCCGGCGGGTGAAAATATTAGTTTTTGGCAAAGAGTGAAAACGGCAAAATTATTATAAAATGCGTCCTAAATAATTTAGGGTTTATGTTGAAATCCATTGATTTTTATGATATAATACACAAAACCGAAGAAAGCAGAGGTAAAAAATGATGATAGACATTTTAAGAAAGCCTGACGATATGCAAATTCATTCGTATAACGGCAACGAGGATATCGTTGTTGAAACCGAAATCGTTGGCAGAAAACTTAACCTTTATGTAACTGCAAATAAAAGCCATCCCATCTTTATTACACTTCGCTGGAATTATAAAGCAGACGAACCTGTAAGAATTATGGGAGATAAGTGGGAACGTTCTTATGCCGACCTTGAGTGGCGTTCTTTAAACGGTGAAAACTTTATGCCTTGGTATTTCCTTGCATCAAACGGCAAAGATACTACCTGCTGCGGTGTTGAAGTTAGACCTAATAGTTTTGTTTGCTTCCAGTATGATGCTTCCGGTGTTACCGCTTGGGTAGACCTTCGTAACGGCGCTACAGGTGTTCACTTGGGTGGCAGAAGGCTTCACGCTTGTACTTTCCTTTGTGAGCATTACGAGGGTATGAGCGAATTTAAGGCTGCTCAAAAGTTCTGCAAGGTTATGTGTACCGATCCTATTTTACCTAAAGAGCCTGTTTACGGCAGCAACAACTGGTATTACGCATACGGCAAAAGTTCTTACGAGGAAATTATGCAGGATGCCGATATTATAGCTATGCTTGCAGGTCAAAACGAAAATAAACCTTATATGGTTATCGACGACGGTTGGTCGGTTAACAGTTGCTGCGGACCTTGGGTTCCTAACGAAAAATACGGCGACATGAAAAAGGTGGCCGATGAAATTAAAGCAAAAGACTTGAAACCCGGTATTTGGTTCCGTCCTCTTCACGATACCGAAGCTTATGAACAACATCCCGACTGGAGAATTTCAAGAGTTGTTAACAATGAAGAAGAGAAGTTTTATCTTGACCCTTCAAATCCCGAAGTTAAGCAGTATTTGAGAGATACTATCCAAAAGATCACCGGTTGGGGATTTGAACTTATCAAACACGACTTCTCAACCTTCGATTTGTTTGGTGATTACGGCGCCGCGCTTAACGGAAAAATCACAACCAAATATTCAGGTTGGAGTTTTTATGACAGAAGCAAGACCAACGCTGAAATCGTGCTTGATTTCTATAAGCTTATTCGTGAAGCAGCAGGTGACGCTGTGATTATCGGATGCAACACCATTTCACACCTTTGCGCAGGACTTGTTGAGGTTAACCGTACAGGTGACGACACAAGCGGTAACTACTGGTCAAGAACAAGAGCTCTTGGCATTAACACATTGGCTTTCCGTCTTTGCCAGAACAGGGCATTTTACATGGTCGATGCCGACTGTGTTGGTGTACGTCCCAACGGTGTTCCCTGGAAGATGAACAAAAAGTGGCTTGACCTCTTGGCAAAGAGTGGCTCGCCCTTGTTTGCTTCAATCAATCCTTCTGAGCTTACCGAAGAAATGAAAAACGATTTCATAGAGGCATATAAAATCAACTCGGTTCAAACTGATGAAGCAGAGCCTCTTGATTGGACCTATAACAACGAGCCTCATAAGTGGCTTATAAACGGCGAAGTTGTTGAATACGACTTCATTGAGGACGAGTATCCTTTACTGTTAGGTGGCAGAGTTCAGCCGTATTAATGCTATTTTTAAAAACTTGGTTATTAGGCAAAAAAATATCTTGACATTTGACACAGTGCTATATATAATAGTCTGTGTGACAATTTGAGGTGAGTGAAATGGTTCTTGATCTGCGTTCGCTTTTTGTCAACGACAACGAGAGCCTTCCGCTCGATTGCAGGTTCGACATGAGCGATGTTGAGTTCTACGGGGAAAAGCCTTTAAAGACACCCGTAGCAGTTTTAGGCAAAGCATATAGTCGAGCAGGTATTGTAACACTTGAGGTCTTGTGCGACTGTGAATATTCTGCACCATGTGATAGATGTGGCACAGATACAGTAAAGCACTACAAGGTCCCTATTGAGCGCGTTCTTGTCGCCAAGTTAGAAAACGGCGAGAATGACGAAATCATCCTTTTACAGGATTTCAAACTTGATTTAGAGGAACTTGTTTATACCGAAGTGGTTTTGGCAATGCCGAGTAAACATCTCTGCAACGAAGAGTGCCTCGGACTCTGTCAGGATTGCGGTAAAAATCTTAACAACGGTCCTTGTGGCTGTGCTACCAAAAAGGTTGACCCGCGACTTGCAGCTTTGTCCAAATTTTTTGAGAACTAACGAACAAATGCGTAACTAAGGAGGCGTTAAAGATGGCAGTACCTAAGAGAAAAACATCTAAGGCCAGAAAAAACAAAAGACGTTCTAACGTATGGAAGATGAGTGCTCCTACTCTCGTTAAGTGCAATCACTGCGGCGAGTACAAGAGATCTCACCGTGTTTGCCCGGCCTGCGGCTACTACAATGACCGCGAAGTAATTAAGGTTGAAGCTTAATTGAACAAAAGGGGAAGGATTTTTAATTCCTTCCCTTTATTTTTTAACATTTATAATTTAAAATAGTCAGAAAGAGGTGAGAGTGATGTCGGTAAAGATAGAATCGATAGATTTTAAAAGCGACCTTTATAAAGCAGGTGTTAGGGCAGGTGATGAGCTTATCTCCCTTAACGGCAACGAGATAATGGACGTGCTTGATTACAGATTTTATCAGAACGACCGAAAGGTTGAGGTTAAAACCCGTTCGGCAGACGGTAAAGAGCTTGTCTGTACAGTTTTAAAGGGTGAATATGACGAACTTGGTTTAGAGTTTGAAACCTATCTTATGGACAAACAGCGCTCTTGCCGAAACAATTGTGTTTTTTGCTTTATCGACCAGTTGCCAAAGGGTATGAGAGATTCCCTTTATTTTAAGGATGACGATTCGAGAATGTCGTTCCTTTTCGGCAACTATATCACGCTTACAAATATAACCGAGCACGAGGTTGAACGCATTATAAAAATGCATATAAGCCCCGTCAATATTTCGGTGCATACAACCAACCCTGAGCTTCGTTGCAAAATGATGAACAACCGTTTTGCAGGGGAAAGCCTTAATGTTCTTTGGAGACTTTGTGAGGCAGGTATTGACCTTAACTGTCAGTTGGTGCTTTGTCCCGAATGGAACGACGGTGATGAACTTAAAAGAAGCCTTTCCGATCTTATAAAGCACCCGTCAATTAAGAGTATTGCTTGTGTGCCTGTCGGACTTACAGGGCATAGAGAAGGTCTTGCAGAGTTAAAGCCTTTTGATAAACAAACTGCAGCCAAGGTTATCGATATAACCGAAAACTTTGGTGATGAAACCGAAAAACTTTATGGTGAACGCAGAGTTTTTGCTGCTGATGAGTTTTATTTGCTATCAAAAAGAACTATGCCTGAAGCCGGGTTTTATGGCGACTTTTTACAAATCGAAAACGGCGTTGGTATGTGGGCAAGCTTTAAGGCCGAGTTTGAAGAAGCCATTGAGGATGAAGAAGAGCTTGACACAAAACGAAAAATCACCGTTGTAACGGGTGAAGCGGCATACCCGCTGATCTCAAATTGTATTGACATTTTGAGAACGAAATGGCATAATTTAGAATGTAATGTTATGGCAATAAAAAACAACTTCTTCGGAGGAAAAATAACCGTTGCAGGACTTGTTACGGGTAAGGATATTGCCGAACAACTGAAAAGTACCGATATAGGCGATGAGCTCATCGTTCCGTCGGTTATGTTAAGACACGAAAGAGATATGTTTTTAGACAGCATGACGATTGAAGAGCTTGAAAAAGCGCTTAATACAAAAGTCAGAATCACCGATAACGATGCTTGGTCGCTTGTTGATGCTGTCAAAGGAATTGAGTACTGAGGGAGGAGATTGAAATGTCTAAACCCATAATTGCGGTTGTTGGACGCCCTAATGTTGGTAAATCAACGCTTTTTAATAAGCTTATAGGAAAAAGAATTTCCATTGTTGATGATACTCCGGGTGTGACTCGTGACCGTATTTTCGGAGACGCTGAATGGCGCGCTAAAAAGTTTATGATGGTCGATACGGGCGGTATTGAACCCAAGACTGACGATATCATTTTGAAGAAAATGCGTGCACAGGCCGAGCTTGCAATAGATACCGCTAACGTAATTATATTCGTTACCGATTTAAAAAGCGGTGTAACTGCATCCGACCGCGAGGTTGCCGCAATGCTTCAAAAAAGTGGCAAACCTGTTGTGCTTTGTGTTAACAAGTGCGATCGTCCCGGTGATTTGCCGTTGGAATTTTATGAGTTCTATAATTTAGGACTTGGAGACCCGGTTGCTGTTTCTTCGGTACACGGCCACGGCACGGGCGACCTTCTTGATAAGGCTTTTGAATATATGCCCGAGGACTTTGGCGAGGATGACGATGAAGAGGTAATAAACGTTGCCGTAATTGGAAAGCCTAATGCCGGAAAATCTTCGCTTGTTAATTCGATCAGTCATGAGGAACGTTCTATTGTTTCGGATATCGCAGGTACAACCCGTGATGCCATTGATACGCTTGTAACCGTTAACGGTCAGAAGTATAACTTCACCGATACAGCAGGTATAAGACGCAAGAGCAAGGTTGATGACGAAATTGAAAAATACAGTGTAATGCGAGCAAAAATGGCGGTAGAACGCGCTGATGTTTGCGTTATTATGATAGATGC
>JAZNEE010000050.1:0-7375 GCA_045588405.1 Acutalibacteraceae bacterium | reverse complement strand
AAAAAATAATTTTTAAAAAAGTTGTACAAAGGTTGCTCTGTTTTGTGCAACAAAACGCGTTTTTAGGGGGATATGTGAAAGGGGTTTTCAATTTATGCCGTTAACAAAAAAGGAAAAGGATTTTTGCACACATTTTTGTTTCTGCAAAAATCCGCGTGAGGCCGCTGCCAAAGCAGGGTTCAAATTCCCCGAAAGCAAAGGACTAAAATTGCTTTCGCGGGAAGAAATCAAGCAAGAGATTGCTTCTAAGACCCATGAATTTGAGCGTTTGGCAGATTCGGCCGACGGACTAAGGCGAATTGCCTTTGGGTCGGTCGCCGATGCGGTGAAGCTTGCGGTGTTTGGTGCGGAGTCGGTCAATATTGAGGAATTAGACCTGTTTTCGGTATCTGAAATAAAGATACCGAAGGGTGGGGGAATGGAAATCAAATTTTATGACCGAATAAAGGCATTAGAGGCCTTGGCAGATGTAAGTCGCGGTAGTGCAGAGGATGACACTGCCCCGTTTATTGAAGCCTTGGTCAAAGGGTCTGCCGCACTTGAGCGAGCCGTTCGGAGTGATGACGATGAATTTTAAACCTTTTTCAAAAAAGCAGCTTGCAACACTTTGCTGGTGGGGGCCGATGAGCCCCTACAAAAACCGCGACGCCATTATCTGTGACGGTGCCGTCAGAAGCGGAAAATCGCTTTGTATGTTTATTTCGTTTGTCACTTGGGCACAAAGCAGCTTCCGCGATTCGTCCTTCGCAATTTGTGGGCGAACCGCGTCCTCGGTCAAACGAAATATCTTAACACCCTATTTGCCCGTGCTTGCTCAGTTGGGATTTAATTGTAAATTTAATTCGTCCCAAGGCAAACTCACGGTTGAATTTTGTGGCAGAGAAAATATTTTCTTTGTTTTTGGCGGTAAGGACGAGGCATCACAAACGCTTATTCAGGGTATGACGCTTTCAGGTGTTATGCTTGATGAGGTGGCTTTGATGCCACGCTCGTTCGTCGAGCAGGCTTTGGCGCGTTGCTCGGTTGAAGGCTCAAAATTCTGGTTTAATTGCAATCCTTCAAACCCCGGTCATTGGTTCTACAATGAGTGGATTAAGAAGTGTGAGCAAAAAAACGCGCTTTATCTGCATTTTACCATGCAAGAAAATCCATCGCTTTCAAAAGAGATGCTTAAAAGGTATGAGAATATGTATTCGGGTGCTTTTTATGAGCGTTTTGTAAAAGGCAGATGGGTTGCCGCCGATGGACTTGTTTACCCAATGTTTTCGGAAAAATGTATGTCCGAGGCGCCGGAGAAATGTGAAAGATTTTTTATTTCCTGCGATTACGGAACGGTCAATCCGTCGTCGTTTGGTCTTTGGGGCCTTAAAAATGGCGTTTGGTACAGAATTGATGAGTATTACTATTCCTCAAAACGTGAAGGGCAACAAAAAACCGATGAGGAATATTATGCCGAGCTTAAAAAATTAGCGGACGGCAAAAGGATAACGGCCGTTATTTGCGACCCTTCTGCGGCGTCATTCATCACCACAATTAAGAGGCACGGAGAGTTTAGCGTTGTGCCTGCCAAAAACGATGTTTTAGACGGAATACGCAGAGTGTCGGATTGCCTTAAAAACGGCAGTATCAAAATTTGCCCAAATTGCTCGGACAGTATAAGGGAATTTTCACTCTATTGTTGGGACGAAGGTTCAATTAAAGATTGTCCGAGAAAAGAAAACGACCACGCGATGGACGATATAAGATATTTTGTATCAACCGTTTTATATGGTCGTTCCAAACAAAGTGTTGCGGTTGCCGCCAAAAGAGAAAGACTTTAAGTCTTCTCGGAAAGGAGAAATATGCCTTCAAAAACAGAAACAAAAAAGCAAAGCCGAATCACAAAAAGTATTGATACTTTAAGGCACGGCAGTCATCCCTTCGGTGTAATCGACCGATGCCGTCCTATGCTAAAGCCTGAGTTTGCGGTTTATGATGCCATTCGTGAGGCGGTGCCGATTGTCGATGCCGCGTTGCAAAAAATCATTCGTCTGACGGTAGGCTTTTCGGTTGAGTGTGATGACAAAAGGGCTGAGTTGGAGCTAAAACGTTTTTTGAGCAACGTGCCAAGTGGCCCCGGGGCTAACGGCATTCACAGCTTCGTCTCAAGTTATCTTGATAGCCTGCTTATGTATGGAATCGCAGTTGGTGAGATGGTTGTGGGTGATAAAAGCGGTAACGTTTTGGGACTTTATAACGCACCGCTTAAAAACCTTGAACTAAAACAAGGTGACGACCCAATGAGGTTTACGGTGGGGGTTAAAACCGCCGGTGAAACCTTGCCGGTAAGTCACCCCGAAAGGGTTGTTATTACCACAATAAACGCAAGTGCCGATCACCCCGAGGGACGTTCACTTTTAGATGGGCTTCCGTTTGTCACTTCGGTGTTGCTTAAAATTTTCCAAAGCGTTGGTACAAACTTTGAGCGTATCGGAAACCTGCGCTATGCAGTGACCTACAAGCCAACCGATGGAATGGATTCGGCATTTGGTGCCGACCGTGCCAATGAAATTGCCGAAGAATGGTCAAGGGCAATGAGTGATAAAGACGGTGTGAGAGACTTTGTTGCCGTTGGTGACGTGCAAATCAAGGTCATAGGTGCTGATAATCAGACACTTGATTGCGAAGTGCCCGTGCGACAAATGCTTGAGCAAATCGTTGCCAAAACGGGTATCCCACCGTTTTTGTTGGGACTTTCGTGGTCTAACACCGAAAGAATGTCGCAACAACAAGCCGACGTGCTTACAAGCGAACTTGAATATTACCGAAACGCTTTAACCTCGGTGATTGAAAAAATCTGCCGTACATGGCTTTATAAAAGCGGTTATTCGTGTGGTTTTAAGGTGGTTTGGAACGATATTACCTTGCAGGATGAGGTTGAACTTGCCCATGCCAGACTTTACCGAGCCCAAGCCGAAGCCTTGGAGCTTAACAACAAAACAGGAGGTGAAAAGTGATGAATGATAATAAAATTATAGGTACTTTTGAAGCGCCTTCAAACGAGGAACTTGCAAAAATCAATAATTACACCCGCAGAAGCTTTACAGCCGATGAAGTATATGCCTTTTCGGTTGTGCTTTGCGATAACGAGGTAGACCGTGATTTTGAACGCTTTACCGATGATTCACTCTCAAAGCTTGCTGAACTTTTCAAAGGCGTAACCGGTATTTTCGATCATTCCCACAAGGCAGAAAATCAGTGCGCCAGAATTTTTGATTGCCGAGTTGATACGGTTGTCGGCAGAAAGAATAGCTTGGGCGAGCCTTATAAAAGACTTTTTGCAAGAGCTTATATGCCGAAATCCGAAAAAGCTTCCGAACTTATTCTTGAAATTGAGTCGGGCATAAAAAAAGAAGTCAGCGTAGGTTGCAGTATGACATCTTCCAAGTGCTCGATTTGTGGCAAGTCGTTTGGTCTTTGCGAGCATGTCAAGGGTAAAAATTACCGTGTTGGTAATAAGGACAAGCTCTGCTTTTTCGAGCTTTGCGACCCTAAAGATGCTTACGAATGGTCTTTTGTTGCAGTGCCTGCACAGCCTATGGCAGGTGTTGTTAAAAGTTTCAGCGAGCAGGACGAATATAAGCTTGGAAATTTTATGAAAAAATTAGAAAAAGGCAGAGTGGTTTTAAGCGTTAAAGAAGCTGAAGAGCTGTCAACACAAATCGAATCACTTCGCAAACTTGCCGAAAGTGCAGGGGAGTATTTAAAAGGACAAAAGTCCGAGCTTATTTCAAAAATGATGCCCAATGCAACCGAACAAGTGTCTATGCTTATGTGCGCGGCACTTGACCGACTTGAACCATCTGAACTTTATAAACTTAAGTCTGAACTTGACCTAAAGGAAGAAAAGGTGGCATTTCAGTTGGCACCAAAAAAATCAGCCGTTCAAAAACAGAACAGCAAAAACAACGATTTTAAAATTTAAAAAAGGAGAAATTTCTATGAGTTTTGATAACATTACACTTGAAAAAAGTATGTATGCACATCCCGAAAAGAGCTTTTCCGAAATCTTGGAGGAGCTTGATCCGTCTGCCAATTATATTGGTACCGAGTACGAGGGTCTTGATGCCTTCGGACGTCAGCTCAAGCGCTTCGATATTAAGGTTTCGGGTGCAGGCTCCGATTCTATTGCCAAGTTCTTCTCGGCAAATCAGTCGGCAGCTCTTTTCCCCGAGTATATTTCCCGTGCGGTAAAGCAGGGTATTGAAGAGGCTAATATGCTTCCTTCCTTGGTTGCCGCAACCACTAAAATCAACAGCCTTGATTACCGCACTATTGCCTCTGTTCCCACTGACGACGACAAGGAACTTAAAGACGTTGAAGAGGGTGCAGTTATCCCCGAAACCGAGGTTAAAACTCGCGAAAATCTTGTTAAGCTTCATAAAAGAGGCCGTATGCTCGTTGCTTCTTACGAGGCTCTTAAATATCAGAAAATCGACCTTTTCTCGGTAACCTTGAAGCAGATCGGCGCTCATATTGCCCGTCAGCAGTTTGCCGATGCAGTTGACGTTTTGATTTCGGGCGACGGTAACAACAACGCTGCCGAGGTTATTGCTTGTGCTAACGCAGGTACACTCAGTTATTCTGATTTGCTCGCACTTTACAAGAAGCTTGATCCCTATCAGCTCAACCGTCTTGTAATGTCACCTGCAACCATGATGAAATTGATGAGCCTTGACGAGTTTAAGAATCCTCTTTCCGGCATCAACTTCCAGGGCACCGGTAACCCCGGCAATCCTTTGGGTGCAAAGTTGCTTCGTTCTTCTTCTGTTGCCGATGATAAGATTATCGGTCTTGATGCCTCTTGTGCGCTCGAAATGGTAATCGCTTCCGATGTTGCCGTCGATTACGATAAGCTTATCGATCGTCAGCTCGAAAGAGCAGTTATTACCACTACCGCAGGCTTTGCAAAAATCTTCACCGATGCTTCTGCAGTACTTGATATTTAAAAGCTATGAGCGTTGTAATCAATGTAGATAAGGTTGTCGATATCTATTCATCGCTCATTGGTGGCGAAATATCATCTGAGGATAGGGTGTTTTGTAAAAGCGCTGTAAGTGTGCTTGAAAAGTGGCTTGATGCTAAAAAAGTTACAGCTAACGATGAGTATGACCTTTGTTATGCCGCAGCGACCATGGCGAATTATCGCAAATATTTAAAGCAAGGCACCGAATTGGCTGATTTCAAAGCAGGGGATATAACTGTGAACGATAACTCCGATGCAATGGTAAAAAATGCCCACTTGTTATATAAGGATGCTTTGGAATCGATTGGCAACCTTTTGAAATCGCGAAGCTTTGCTTTTGTAAACGTCAAGGGGTGACCGATTTTGAATATCAGGAAAAGTGTTGACCGTGTGTTTAAAGCAGTTGGCTCAGAGTATATTGTGAACTGCAACGGAAATGCGTCGAAGGTCACGGCTATTGTCCAGCCTATGCGATATAAGAATAAGCTTTATATCGAAATGCCTCGTGCCGAGCTTGGCTTTAAAGATACCGAGTGCTTTCTATATCTTGGCAGTCCTTCGGTTGATTTCGTAGGTCAAGAGTTTAACACGGTTATAAGTTCAGGCATCAGAAGCTTTAACGTTTCTCGTGCCGAGCAAATCAAAATGGGTGACGAGATAGTTTATATTTGGGCTGTCTTGTCACCAAGAATTGAGGGAAATGTTTATGATATCAATTGAAACACTGATAAACGACGTGTGTGAAATCTTGGGTTCCTCAGAGAAAACGTCAGGTATAACCTTTTTGCCTGAATTCCCCGCAAGAAAACAGGATTTACCTTTAAAACATCCTGTTGTGTCGGTGGGTGTTGATAGGGTTGGTTCAAATCAGACTTCCATGTCAACCGAAACGGAAGCAAACGCATTACCTTGCACGGTGCGACTAAAACTGCTTATTTGTGTTCCAAAGACCGATAGCGGAAGCAGTTGCCATCAGGTTTTTGATAAGGTGATATCGGCTTGCCCGTTGCTTTTAAGTAAATACGAAATACAAAGGCTTTACACAGGCGCAATAAAGTATAGTTCCGTTATTGCAGGTCTTGTGTTGCCATTAAGTATAGTGTTTTCGGCAGGCGAGATTTTCACAGCGTAAAAAAGCCAAGTGAACAGTAAAATTTAAAAGGGGAAGGTTCGATTTAAAGTCGGGCCTTCTTTTTTTTTGCTTAAAAGTGCTAAAATTCACCAAAAGCATAAAAATAAGCGAAAAAAGCAATAAAATTTTAAAAAAGTTGAAAAATACTCTTTATTTTTTGCAAAATTAATGTTATAATCAATCGGATACTTCAAATCGTTGGGGTAGTCTGCCCATTTTTAGGGCACTTTGGCACCGAAAAAGGTGCCACTTAAAGATGTTTAATATTTTTTAGGAGGATGATTCAACTATGAGTCACAAGTTTGTTTACCTGTTCTCTGAAGGCGACGCTTCTATGCGTGAGCTCCTCGGCGGTAAGGGTGCTAACCTTGCAGAAATGACCAAAATCGGTCTTCCTGTTCCCCAGGGTTTCACCGTTTCTACCGAAGCTTGTACCCAGTATTATGAGGACGGCAGAAAGATCAACGATGACATCAAGGCACAGATTATGGAGTACATCGACAAGATGGAAGGCATCACCGGCAAAAAGTTCGGCGATAAGACCAATCCTCTTCTCGTTTCCGTTCGTTCGGGTGCTCGCGCTTCCATGCCTGGTATGATGGATACCATTCTTAACCTCGGTCTTAATGAAGAGGTTGTTGAGACTATGGCAGAAATGTCCGGCAATGCTCGTTGGGCATACGACTGCTATCGTCGTTTCATTCAGATGTATTCTGACGTTGTTATGGAAGTTGGTAAGAAATACTTTGAAGAGCTTATCGACAAGATGAAAGAAGAAAAGGGTGTAACTCTTGACGTTGAGCTTACCGCTGACGACCTCAAAGAGCTTGCTAGCCAGTTCAAAGCTGAATACAAATCTAAAATCGGTAAAGACTTCCCCTCTGATCCTAAGGAGCAGTTGATGGGCGCTGTTGAGGCTGTTTTCCGTTCATGGGACAACCCCAGAGCAAACGTTTACCGTCGCGACAACGATATTCCTTATTCTTGGGGTACCGCTGTTAACGTACAGATGATGGCATTCGGTAACATGGGTGACAACTGCGGTACTGGTGTTGCGTTTACTCGTGATCCTGCAACCGGTGAAAAACACTTAATGGGTGAATTCCTTGTAAACGCTCAAGGTGAAGACGTTGTTGCCGGTGTTCGTACACCGATGCCCATCGCGGAGATGGCTCAGAAATTCCCCGAGGCTTTCGAGGAGTTCAACAAGGTTTGTGCAATTCTTGAAGACCATTACA
>JAZNEE010000049.1:0-3620 GCA_045588405.1 Acutalibacteraceae bacterium | reverse complement strand
AGCTTAAATCACTGTTAAGCTCACCGCCCGAAATAACCGTAAACTCGGCAGATTGGATTTTAGGTAAAGCCCTTGTGCAAAACAGCACGTCACAAGCGTCCTTATAAACAAAGCCACCTGCTCCGATTATAACGGTTTTGTCAAAAACCGTAACCTCATAATAGCATCCGTCCTCGGTGGGATGGGCTAAAATTTCAACATTTTCGAGCGTTTGGTAAACCTTGCTTTCTGTTTTTATGACACTTGGCCGTTCAAGTGACAAATTGGCGCAAAGAATGTTTGCCCCACCCGAAACGTTTTCCGATTCGCTGGGCAAAAGCACCGCGTCAACAGTTTTCACACCATGTAGCCTTAAATCAGCCAAAATATTATAAGCATCTGATTTGCCACTTCCGCTTCCTATTATAACACATTTTTCGCCGGAGTAAATAACCAAGCAGTAACCTTTTTCTAAATTTATTGAAGAAATTTCAACAAAACCTCTTGACGAGAGTGATGAAACAAGAAGACTTACAATAAAAAGTCCTGTCACAGCAACGCTCAAAACCTTTTTGCCACCGTATTTCCCTACAAGATACCAAACGCCAATGAATAAAAGTGAAAGTCCCATCCACAAAATTGCCCAAAAAGAGCCAAATGGAACATAAGAAAACGGAATTTTAGCTAAAGAGAGCGTTACAATCTCAACAAATTTAAGCAAGAGCTTGGGTATTAAGAAAATCACCGACGAAACCGCACCCAAAAATGGAATAAAGCTGATGATTATTCCCACAACCGTGATTATAAGTATGTAAACAACCGCCAAAGACACAAAGACGTTTGAAATGGGAACAATCAACGATAAAAATCCAAACTCCAAAATTTGCAGTGGCAACGTGAATATCGCGGCTCCGATTGATTGCAAGAACACCATGAGTATCATTTCGATAAATCTTTTAAGCCACATTTTACGAACGATAATACGCGGTGCTATCGCGTCACTATAAATTTTGGTTGCAACAATAACACCTGCCGTTGCCAAACAGGACAGTCCAAAGCCCAAATCACAAACATAAAAGGGATTTACAAAAAGCATTATAACAACTGCAATGCCAAGAGAATTTAGTCCGTCGCTTTTCTTTAAAAACACGTAGCTTATAAAAGCGATAACACACATTAAACCTGCTCGAACACCCGAAGGGCAAAAGCCTGTGACCGCAACGACCAAAAGTATTGGAAAAAGCGCCGCAAGATAAGCCGACCGACGCTTCATAAAAAGCATAAATCCTGTGATTATAGCCGAGCATAGCACTCCTATGTGCATACCCGAAACTGCTGTAACGTGCAGTATACCGCAAACCTTAAAAGCATTATAAAGCTCATCGCTCATAGCGCTGTCGTCGCCCAAAACGATACCGTTTAAAATTGCTCTTGAATCTCCCGAAAAATTTTGGTTGATTCTTTGCCTTACCGCTTGTCTTATTTCTACCGCCGTTTCATAAAGTGTATATTTGTGTCCCGTTATAGCGGCACTTTCGCATATTACCGAAACAAAAATTTTATCCGAATAATAATACCTTTTACTGTCCTTTTTAAGCTCGCAAAATTTAACCTTTGCGGTTATTTCATCGCCAACCTCTGCGAATGCCACCTCATCGTCAATATTAGGATATAAAATCAAATTTATACTTCCGCACAAATTGTCGTTTTTGGTTTTATCCCCCAAGGTTTTAACATAAAGTTTGACATAATCTCCTTTATATTCCGGTTCTTCTAGAACATAGCAGGTAATTGTTCCGCTTTTGCCGACAAGTTCCTCGGTTTTATTCACGTTCAGCGTTTGAAACAGACAAAGATAAACTCCAAATGCCGCTACCACGAGCAAGGTTGCTGAAACGGTTAGCGCGTTTTTGATTTTTCTTTTAAATATAAAAACAGTCAGTGCTGTCAAAAACACTGCCAAAGCCACAAAATAGACCGCCGTCATTCCAACTATGAAAAGCATAACCGAAAGTGATACTGTGGCCAAGGCTATAAGCAACGCTATTCTCTTCATTAACTATTGTTCCTTTTGTCACTTAAACTAAAACTATATACAAAACGGTGATGAGGCAAAACCCCGTCACCGTTTTTTTATTCGCCTTTGATTTTTTTCCAATATTCTTTAAAACCTTGCTCGGTTTTATTATCGCCAAATTTATAGTAAGACGCATTTTTGAGAGCATCGGGCAAATACTGTTGTTTGACGTAATGATTGGGATAATCGTGCGGATAAAGATAGTGTTGACCTTTAACAACAGCATCCTCACCATCGAAATGCTTGTTTTGAAGATTTCTTGGCACAGGTCCGCTTATGCCCTTTTCAATGTCGGCCATTGCCGCGTTTATGGCGTCGTGTCCCGTGCTTGATTTGGGGCTTAAAGCCGTTAGGATGACGGCATCGGCAAGTGGGATTCTGGCTTCGGGAAGTCCAACGGCAAGAGCAATATCTACAGCCGATTTGACAATGGGTATAATTTGCGGATATGCCAAGCCAACGTCTTCCGCGGCACAAACCATAAGTCTTCGGCAAACCGAAGGCAAATCACCCGATTCAAGCAGTCGGCCAAGATAATGCACAGCGGCATCGGGATCGCTACCTCGCATCGACTTTTGAAAAGCCGAAACCAAGTCGTAATGCTCATCGCCCTCACGATCGTATCTCATTGCGCTCTTTTGAGTGAGCTGTTCAGCCGTTTCTTTTTTAACGGTCACAACACCGTTTTCGCGGTCGGAAGATAAAACGCAAAGTTCAACTGCGTTGAGTGCTTTTCTGACATCTCCCCCACAGCCTCGGCAAATTGTGAGCACCGTTTCGTCGTTTTCAAATCGAACCTTCGTACCCTGTTCTTCGCTCATAATATCGGCGGCACGCAAAACAGCGGGACGGATATCGTCGGGAGAAAGCTGCTTGAATTCAAAAACGGTAGAACGGCTTAAAATTGCATTGTAAACATAAAAATAAGGATTTTCGGTGGTTGAAGCGATAAGCGTTATATCACCGTTTTCAATGCTTTCAAGTAAGGTCTGCTGTTGTTTTTTGTTGAAATACTGAATCTCATCAAGATAAAGCAGAATGCCATTGTCCGAGCCAAGCATTTCAGTTCGGCTTAACATTTCTTTAATATCGGCAGTTGAGGCGGTGGTGGCATTAAGCTTATAAAGCCTTTTGCCCGAGCCTTTAGCAATTATGCTCGCAACGGTGGTTTTGCCAACACCCGAAGGGCCATAAAAAATCATATTGGGAATTGTGCCCGATTCGATTATACGGCGAAGCGGTTTTCCGGGTCCCAATAAATGCTTTTGTCCCACAACGTCGTTAAGTTCTGCAGGTCTTATTCTGTCTGCAAGCGGTGAACTCAAAATACCGCCCCCTTCCTCAATTGGTAATTTATCATATTATGACATAAAACAGCATATTTTTCAAGCAAAATATGAAAAAACAAAAGCCCCTTTTTAAGAGGCTTTTAAAAACTCGTCACCACACAGCCGTAACGATCATCAAGTTGTCTGTAAAGTTGTCTGCGGATAATACCAACTCAAAATCTCGGTATAATTACTGCCCTGCAGTGCCATGAACTGTGCTCCGTATTGGCTCATTC
>JAZNEE010000048.1:0-6773 GCA_045588405.1 Acutalibacteraceae bacterium | reverse complement strand
TGCATCCGTCATCTCGTTTGTACTCGGTTCTGCACATCGTAAGAGAACTGCTGAGTCCGCCATCGGATCTGCCGAAGACGAAGCAAGAAGAATTCTCAACGATGCGATGAAAAATGCCGAGGCAAAGAAAAAAGAAGCTATTCTTGAAGCTAAAGATGAGATTATCAAGTCCCGTAACGAAACCGAAAAGGAATTGCGTGAGCGCCGTTCCGAGGTTCAGCGTCAGGAACACAGAATTCAACAAAAAGAAGAATCCCTTGAGCGCAAGATTGAGAATCTTGAAGCCAAGGAAGAAAAAATGGCTCAGCGTGAAAGAGTTGTTGAAGAACGCCTTGCAGAAGCTGAGCAACTCAAGAAAAGTCAGTTTGATTTGCTTGAAAAAATTTCGGGCTTTACCGCCGAACAAGCTAAGGCTCAGCTTTTGAGTCTTTTGGATGGTGAGCTTCAGCACGAAAAGGCTATGAAAATAGCCGAATACAATCAACAGTTTAAAGAAGAATCCGACCGTTATGCAAGAGAACTTATTGCGACTGCAATTCAACGTTGCGCAGCCGACCATTCTTCAGAAGCAACTGTTTCGGTTGTTGCATTACCCAATGACGAAATGAAGGGTAGAATTATCGGTCGTGAAGGCCGTAACATCAGAGCTTTGGAAACTGCAACAGGTGTTGATCTTATTATTGACGACACCCCCGAAGCTATTACTGTTTCGAGCTTTGACCCCGTTCGCCGTGAGATTGCAAGAGTTGCTCTTGAAAAGCTTATTGTTGACGGAAGAATTCATCCCGCAAGAATTGAAGAAACGGTTGAAAAGGCAAAAGCCGAGGTTGACCGTGTTATCAAGCAGGAAGGCGAAAGAGCACTTCTTGAAACCGGTGTTCACAGTATGCACCCCGAGCTTGTAAAACTTATCGGTAGAATGCATTACAGAACAAGCTACGGTCAGAACGTTCTCAACCATTCGCTTGAAGTTTGCCACCTTGCCGGTCTTATGGCTGCCGAGCTTGGTGAAGACGTATCACTTGCAAAGCGTGCAGGTCTTCTTCACGATATCGGTAAGTCTATCGACCACGAGCAGGAAGGCTCACATATTCAGCTTGGTGTTGAGGTTGCTAAGAAGTATAAAGAAAACGATGCTGTTGTTCACGCTATTCACGCTCACCACGGCGACGTTGAAGCCAAGACTGTTATCGCTTGCCTTGTTCAGGCTGCAGATGCTATTTCGGCTGCTCGTCCGGGTGCCAGACGCGAGAATATTGAAAGCTACATCAAGCGCCTTGAAAAGTTAGAGGAAATCGCCAATTCCTTCCCGGGTGTTGATACATCGTTTGCTATTCAGGCAGGCCGTGAAATCCGCGTAATGATTAAGCCCGAAGCTATCAGTGACGATCAGATGATCATTGTTGCTCGTGATATCGTTAAGCAGATTGAAGATAACCTCGATTATCCCGGTCAGATAAAGGTAAACCTTATCAGAGAAAACCGCGTAGTAGATTACGCAAAATAATCAAACAAAATAAAAGCCTCGGAAGAGTAAAATCTTCCGAGGCTTTTTTTATTTTATCCAATCAACAAATCCATAGCTGTCAAGTATTTGAAAAAACTTTGCAAGTCTTGGATATAACGGCTCTACGTTTTCACCAAAGTGTTCTTTAACCTTTTCACCAATGGTGGTAAGGTCTCTTTCACCATCAATTAAAGTCCATACAAAACTGCCGAACTCATCAAGATGAATGTAGCTCACTTTAGGTCTTTTAAAAAGTGTTTGAGCTATTTTGTTAGCCCAACCTTTGTTTTTTATTTCCAAAGTAACCTTGCCGTCACCGTCTTGATTCCAACCAAGTTCGGTTGGAATCGACGGGATTTTTTCAAGATAATTGGCTGAAATTTTAGCTTTCTTTTTCATCAGTTTTTACTCTTTTTGTTGTGAAGTGCAAAGAATGCAAAGCAAGCAATGATAAGGCCGAACACCAAGAGGCTTCCTGCACTAGCTGCCCATTCGGGGAGGTTTAAAACACCGCTGATGTCAACAACCTTGTCAACACCTAGAACAGCGAGAATCGCAAGAACGAGACCGACAATGCCTTCACCTGCGATCATACCCGAGCCAAAGAGGATACCGTTGTTAACTGCAAGCTTTCTCTTTTCTTCGTTTTTGATTTTGTCAACAAACCAACGAACAATACCGCCAACCATAATGCAAGCATTAAGCTGAACGGGAAGATAAACACCGATTGCAAATGCCAAAACGGGAATACCAATGAGCTCAACAACTATGGCGATAAATACACCGATGAGTATAAGACCCCAAGGAAGATTGCCTGCCATAACACCCTCGATAACGAGCTTCATCATGGTTGCCTGAGGTGCAGCAAGCTCGTCCGAGCCAAAGCCCCAAGCACTGTTGAGAAGATTAAGTGTAACGCCAATAGCCAAAGCCGATGCCACAACACCAATAACTTCGCCAATCTGCTGCTTTTTAGGAGTTGCTCCCAAAAGGTAACCTGTTTTTAGGTCTTGCGAGGTATCACCTGCAATAGCGGCAACAATGCAGATAATAGAGCCTATTGCAATGGCAGCTTGCATACCGGGATAGCCGGTTTCACCTGTGAATTTCAAAATAAGTGTTGCAATAAGAAGGGTAGCAATAGCCATACCCGAAACGGGGTTGTTACTGCTTCCTACAATACCTACCATTCTCGAAGAAACGGTTGCAAAGAAGAAACCAAATATAACAACGATAACGGCGCCGATAAGTGAAACGGGGATAGCAGGAACAAGCCAAACAGCCAAAGTGAGAACGAGAATGGCAATAAGAACAATTGTCATATTGATATCCTTGTCGGTACGGGCTGTTCCACCGCCACCAATCGAGAAGCCTTTTATTGCTCCAACGAATGTACGTGCTATAAGAGGAAGGTTTTTGATAAGACTGATAATTCCTCCTGCTGCCAAAGCACCTGCACCTATATAACGGGTGTAACTGCTCCAAACACCTGCTGCGCCACCGGCTTCAAAAACATCTGCAACAGTCTTGCCACCTGCCAAAGCATCGGTTGAGAAAAGACCGCCAAATACAACGAAAATAGGAATAAGAACGCACCAGTTGAGAAGTCCGCCTGCAAACATATAAGAAGAAATTCTGGGACCGCAAATATAACCAACGCTCATAACAGCGGGGTAAATTTGGGTGCCAACTGCGGCGGGATAGGGCAATCTTGGCGCTTGATAGGTAACCTCACCGGGTACAAGTTTTAATCCATCAATAATGAATTTGAAGAATGCGGCAACACCCATACCTGCAAAAACGGTCGATGCTTTTGAACCACCCTCTTCACCTGCAAGCATAACCTCTGCACAAGCTTGTCCTTCAGGATAGGGCAAAACACCGTGTTCGCGAACTATAAGTGCGTTGCGAAGCGGAATCATAAAGAAAACGCCGAGCAAACCGCCCAAAAGTGCGATAATGGTTATGGTAATCATGTTGGGCGATTCCATTTTGCCTTCAGCTGCCCAAAGATAAAGAGCAGGAAGAGTGAAGATTGCACCTGCGGCCAAGGATTCACCTGCAGAACCGATGGTCTGCACAATGTTGCTTTCAAGAATTGAGTTTTTGCGCATAATAACGCGGATAACACCCATTGCAATAACAGCGGCCGGAATAGATGCCGAAACGGTCATACCTACTCTAAGACCCAAGTAAGCGTTGGCTGCGCCGAAGATAACTGCCAAAAGAACACCCATGATTATGGATGTAACCGTGATTTCCGGTGTCACTTTTTCAGCAGGAATATACGGCTTAAAGTTGTTTTGTTTTTCCATAATGATCTCCCCATGTTTTTTTGATTGTATACACAATCACTGTATTATATCATGTAGTAGTTAAATAATCAACAATATTATTATATAAAAAAGCACCGTTTTTATTAGAACGGTGCTTTGATTTATTGGTTGACCGATGTCAGTTGTCTTATATCATCGCCAAACACGGGGCAAATTGTATAACTGCCGATTATTCTCGAAGTGATTCGGTCGTTATAAATATCGCTGATTTCTTTCATATTAAGGTTAGTGCTTATAACGGTCGAAAGACCTTTTAGCAATCTTGTGTTTATAATGTTGTGTACTACCGAAACGCTAAGCGGTGTTGCAAACTCGGTTCCAAGGTCGTCTAAAATCAACAAATCACACGAGGTGATACTGTCTATCTTAATGGTTGAACCCGAACGATCAAAGGCTTCGCGGTTTACTTCATTTATAAGATTCTGTGCCGAGCCGTAAATAACGTGATACTTTTTAGCAAGTACCTCGTTTGCAATGGCAAGTGATAAATGGGTTTTACCAAGACCACAACCACCGGTCAGCAAAAGATTGGCACCGGAAGGGAAGTTATCGGCAAACTTTTTGCAGGTGTTAAGAACTGCTGACATTTGTTTCTTAGGGGAAATACCTTGCTCGTTTTTAGTGTCGCTGTAATAATCGAGTTTAAAAGTATCAAAGGTTGAAGAAGCAAGTGGCATTTCATCAATAAGCGAAGCATAGCTTTCTTTAACGGCAATATTCTTAACGCAATCGCAAAGCACACCATTCACATAGCCTGTATCCGAACATTTTTTGCAAGCGTAATTGGGTCCGTCGGGCAGATTGGCGTTTTTGAGCAAAGTATCACGGCATTGCATAATGTTGTCAATCTCATTTTTAAGTGTGTTAAGCCTGTCGATTCTGCCTGATAATGCACATAAAGCAATTTCCGAACCCTTTGCTTTTAAATCGTCATCCATTTTAGAAAGCTCGGGGTTGGCTGAATAAATTATCTGTTTTGTTTTTTCATATTCACGTTCGGCATTCTTGCGGGATTCCTCCACCTTTGCCAAAGCGTTGCGGATTACTTCGTTTGAAAAAGCCATTTCAGTTCTCCTCTCGGCTTTTTATTAGACTGTTAACAAAATCCTGGTATTTGTCGCCGTTTTGTTTAACACTGCTTTGTTTTGCAGATTTGTTTTCCTTTTTGGCTTCAAGATTTCTAAGGTCGTCAACCGTTTTAACGCCTTGCTTATGCCATTCTGCCAAAATCTTCTTTATATAAGGAAAAGAGAATTTCGAGGTTGAATCAACGCAAGAGTCGTAAGCTGCACGCAGAATTTCACGGTCGTAACCCCATTCGGTAACCCATTTGTCGGCAGCTTCAAGCTCGGATGCCGATGGTTGACGCTTTTCAATGCCGAATGCGGTTTCAACAAGATGCCACGACGAGTTTTTACGGCGCATTTCAACAAGTCGGTTTTCGGCGGTGACAACGTCACTAACACCGTCATTGACCCATTCAACGGCAGTTCTTTCAATAAAACCAATGGTTGCTCTGCCTTCGGATACGGCATAGCTTATAATCATAAGCAAAAGTGAAGGCGAAATGCCTTGATTATCATAAAGCCACACAAGGGTGCTTATTTCACTTGGTTTAAGGCCTCTTCCAAACTGCATTGCGGTTTCGTCAATAATAAACTTGATTTCGGGACATTCCAAACCGCGTTTAGCACATTCTTCACGGTCGGGCTTAATCTCAGCCTTAACAGCCTTTTTGGAGGTGGCTTTGGCTTTAGTAACTTCTGTTGCAGGTGCAGATTCGGTACTGCAAAGTACACCTGCATCAACCCAATAAAGCAAAGCTTCGGAAACAGTGATTTCCGAAAGCTTGAGCTCGGTTGCGGCGGCTGTCACGTCAAAGTTGGCAGCGGTGTTTCTCAAAAACCATAAAAGTATTTTAATGTAATTGGGGTCGGCAAGCTTTAAATGTTTGTCGATGACCGAACAAGGAACGGGGAACATACCCATCATTTCGGTCGGATTTATGTAGTATCCCATATTCATTTATAATCCTATTCTTTGTTTCTTGCTTTAAGTATACCATTAAAAAAACAAAAAACAAGATATTTTTTAAAAATAAAAAATGAGAAAACGAGAGAAAACAAGAGAAAACGAGAGAAAAAAAGAGCAAGTGCGTTTTAAATTAAATTTTTAAAAAAATAGTGTTGACAAATAAATTGCTGTGTGGTACTATATCAAGGCTGAAAAAAATATATCGGAGGAAAAAATTATGTCTACTTTTATGGCTAAAGCCGGCGAAGTAAGCCGCAAGTGGTATGTTCTTGATGCCGCAGGTAAACCCCTCGGCCGTGTAGCAGCTGCTGCAGCTAACATTCTTCGCGGAAAAAACAAGCCCACTTTCACCCCTCATGTTGACTGTGGCGACCACGTAATCATCATCAACTGTGAAAAAGCCGTTTTGACCGGTAACAAATTAGAAAAGAAATTCTACTATCGTCACACCGGATATATCGGCGGCCTTAAGAAGGTTCAGTATGCAACTCTCATGGCAACCAGACCTGAGTTTGCAATGGAACTTGCCGTTAAGGGTATGGTACCCGATACCACCATCGGCAGACAGGCTCTCACCAGACTTCGTTGCTACAAGGGCAGCGAGCATGTACATGCCGCACAGAAGCCCGAAGAAGCAACCATTTAATGAAGGGAGGACATACTGATGTTTGAAGGAAAGCCTTATTTTTACGGCACCGGCAGAAGAAAAAGCTCGGTAGCTCGTGTTCGTGTATACAATGGTACAGGTAAAATTACCATCAACGATCGTGACATCGAAGAGTACTTCGGTCTCGAGACCTTGAAGCTCATCGTTCGTCAGCCCCTCAATCTTACCGATACTATGGATAAGTTTGACATCGTTTGCCGTGTAGCAGGCGGTGGCGTTACCGGTCAGG
>JAZNEE010000047.1:0-11031 GCA_045588405.1 Acutalibacteraceae bacterium | reverse complement strand
AGCCGCATTATCGGCAATTTTTTGTCGGTTTTCGGGACTGTATCCCGGGTCCATAACAATAAATTCGAGCGAAAAATCGACCTCGCTGTAACGGGCAAGCATTTTCATAAGCAACCCTAAGAGCATAGAGTCTTTGCCACCCGAAATACAAACGGCAATTTTATCACCTTCTTTTATCAACTCATACTGTTTCACAGCGGTGATAAATCGGTTCCATATTTCCTTGCGAAATTTTTTGTTTATACTGCGTTCTATAAGAGCGCTTCCTGATAATTCTCTTGGCATTTTGCCCTCCAAAAAGCTTATTTAACCAAATCTTTTATCACTTCGCCTGCAATGATAAGCCCCATAACGGGTGGCACAAAGGGAAGGGAAGCAGGAACGGGCTTGCCCGATTCGGGGTCTTTTTCGGCGGTGGGAAATGGTTCTTCCTCCGAATAAACCACCTTTAAGTCCTTGATACCAAGCTTTTTAAGGCTTGTTCGCATAACGCGAGCCAAAGGGCAAATCTTGGTCTTATAAATATCGGCAACCCGAAACAATGTTGGGTCAAGCTTGTTGCCGGCACCCATTGCCGAAATAACAGGTACAGAAAGTGCTTTTGCTTTGCAAATTATGTCGATTTTTGCCGTTACGGTATCAACCGCATCAACAACGTAATCGTACTTTGAAAAGTCGAACTGCTCGGCCGTTTCGGGCAGATAAAAGCAGTTATAAACCGAAACTTTGCAATCGGGGTTTATATCGGCAATTCTTTTTTTCATAGCCTCGGTTTTATATTGGCCCACGGTGCTGTGAAGAGCAATAATTTGTCGATTTATATTGCTTTCTGACACGCGGTCGCTGTCGATAAGGTCTAATTCACCGACACCTGCTCTTGCTAACGCTTCGGCAACATATCCACCCACACCGCCAATGCCAAAAACGGCAACTCGGCAGCGGTTTAAAGTTTCTATTGAATTTTCACCAAGAAATTTTGCGGTACGCGAAAACTGCTCTTTCATAAAAACTCCGTTTTTTATTAGTGAGGTTTTTTGTTATCAAAAATCTTTTGAACAATGCCTGTTTTATACAAAAGTGAATAGAAAAGTGTGCCGGCAACAACACTGCAAACACCCTGCGTTGCGTTACCAATTATATCAACGGTGGCAACACCTATTCCGTAAAGCGGAATCTCGAACAAGAAATAACCCACAACGCCGATAAGCTCGCCAACAACCGTTGCCAACAAAAGCCAACCAATGTTGAATTTTTTTGCCAATGGCTTGCTTGCAATAAAGTAAACGGCCAAAGCTATGAGCCACTTGATGATAAAGGTTGCGGGAGCATAGAAGGTGTAACCTAAAATAAGGTCGGAAAGACCTGCTCCAACCGCGGCGGCAACACCACCCCAAACGGGTCCCAGGCACAAGGCGGCAACAATTATAAAGCTGTCACCAAGGTTGAAATATCCGTTGCCCGGCAGAGGAATGGGCAATGCGACGATAGAAACGCAGATAACCGCTGCAAAAAGCGCAGCCACACACATTTTTAAAATACTTTGTTTTTTCATTTTTAAAAACCACCTTTTATAAAAATATATTTAATCGACCAGACTTTTTATCCACCAGTCTTTTTTGATAAGTAGTAGTCCCAACGAGCCTTTTATAAAATAAATACCCTGAACTATAAAGAAAAGCCAAAGGATAGAAAGGCTTGTGTATCTCGAGAGAATGAAGCCTATGGGACATGAAACAAGCCACATAAAGCCGATATCGAAAATAAAGGTCACAAGAGCATTACCACCCGAACGCATGATGAAATAGGATGAAAAAGCAATGGCGTTATGGGGTACGGTGACGGCTGTTATGAGCAAAAGACCCGTTGCAAGTGCGCGAACCGAGTCGGTTGCATCGAAAAGATAGGGTGCAAATGGCGCAACAGAGGCGCAAACAACAGCAACAACCAAGCCAGATAAGAACGAGAACATCGAAAATTTGGGTGTGTTTTCTTTGATTTCGTTCATTTTTCCTGCGCCGAGCATATTACCGATTATGATTCCGATAGCGTTACCGCCTGCGATGAACACAACCGAAACAACGTTAAAGAAGGTTTGACAAATGTTGTTTGCGGCAACAACGTCAAGTCCGCGAACCGAGTAGCATTGATTGGTAAACGCAATACCCATCGACCAAAGCGCCTCGTTAAGTAAAAGGGGAATGGCCTTTAAAAGCATATTTTTGGTGAGTTGTGCAGGAATTTTGAAGCCGCTCCAAAAGTTTTGCACATAGGGGCATTTTTGACTGTGAGTGTGTGTCCAAATGATAACTATTGCCGCTTCAAAAAATCTTGATATAACGGTGGCAACGGCGGCACCTGCAACGCCGAGTTTTGGAAAAGGCCCAATGCCGTAAATCAACAAGGAGTTGAAAGCAAGGTTAACAAGCACAGCGGCAATACCTGCCTTCATCGGCAAAACCGTTTCACCCGATTCACGAAGGGTGCTTGAATAGGCTTGGGTGAATGCGAAGGGAATAAGGCCAAAAAGCATTATAAGAAGATACGTTTTGGCAGAATTAAAGGTGGTTGCGATGTCCTCGGGTGAGCCTTCACCTGTGAGGTAAACGTTTATAAGCGCGTTGCCTGCCACCAAAAACAAAATAATGCCGAAAACGGCAATTATAAGGCTGATTATAATCTTAAAGCAAAGCGAATGACGAAGACCGTCGTTATCGCCCTTGCCGTGAAACTGCGCCGTGTAAATTCCAACGCCCGAAACGGCACCAAAAAGGCACAGATTGAAAACAAATATTAACTGATTGGTTACCGAAACGCCACCCATCTCGTATTGACCAATGCTTCCGACCATAATGTTGTCGAGCAGGTTTACAAAGTTGGTTATTCCGTTTTGCAACATAATCGGAACTGCAATGCTGAACAAAAGCGAATAAAAGGCTTTGTCTCCAAAATATTTTTTAATCATAAAAACCTCGCAAATTTTCAGAACCTTCCGCAATGGCGAAGCTCGTTCAATTTAAGAATTGCCGTTTGGGTTTTGGCGTCTTTAATTTCGCCGTTCAAAACCATTTCAACTGCCGTTTGGAACGGAACTTTTTCCACCTCAACAAACTCATCGTCGTCGGGGTCGGTTTCACCGAAGTGCAGTCCCTTTGCGGCAAAAAGCCAGATGATTTCACCGCAGTAACCGGGGGTTGGATAAAGCTCTCCTAAAGACACAAACTCGTCGGCTGTAGCTCCGGTTTCTTCTCTAAGTTCTCGCTTGCCACACTGGAGCGGCTCTTCGTCCTTACTGTCGCGTTTGCCGGCAGGAACCTCCAAAATAACTTCTCCATAAGGATATCTGAATTGTTTTACAAGCAAAATTTCATCATTTTCGGTAATGGCGGCAACACAAACACCGCCCGGATGCTCAACCACTTCACGTTTGGCGGTCACGCCGTTGGGCAACAAAGCCTCGTCAACACGAACGTTGATGATTTTGCCGTTGAATATATAGTTTTTGCTAAGAGTTTTTTCTTCAAGCTTCATTATATAACCTCAAATATCATAAGTATTATAAAAAAGAAAGGACTAAAATTTATGCAACATATTATAGAACATATCGACTATGATTACAACGCTTTTTGCGAAATAATGCAAAAACTTTGTGCCGAATATGATTTCTTAAAATATGAGACGGTCGGCAAGTCGGTTTTTGGCAGAGCCATTCCGTCTTTAAGGCTTGGAAATGCTAATGATTACGTGCTTTATACTGCCACAACAAGCGGTAGCCATCGAATAACAACAACGGTGTTGTTGAAATTTATAGCCGAGCTTTGCGACGCTTTAAAAAACGGCAAAAATCTTTCCGACGTGGATATTTGCTCGGCAATGTTTGGCAGAGGTGCTATTTTCGTGCCAATCGTCAACCCCGATGGTTGCGAGATTTCTTTAAAAGGTGCAAAAGGCTGTCTTGGACATTCCGGCAGAATATATAAACTCTGCGGCGGTGATTTTGAGCATTGGGATTCAAACCTTCGCGGAATCGATATCGACCACAATTTTGATGCAGGCCTAAAAGAACTTCGCGAGGTTGAAAAGAAGAATGGTCGATATGGACCTGCACCCAGAGGCTTTGGCGGAATAAAGCCCCACAGCGAGCCCGAAACACAAGCCCTCATAACGATTTGCAAGAACCTCAATGTCCGTTATGCTATGTCACTTTTTTCGGGCGATGAAGCAATATATTGGGATTTTAACAACATCCCAACCCTAAGGGGCAAGAAAATGGCAGAAATTTTTGCAGCTTCAAGTGAATATGCCCTCGAAGTGCCTAATAACTTGTCGCAAGGCGGCGGATTTAAGGACTGGTTTATCAAAACCTATCATCGTCCTGCTTTTAAAGTCAGTATCGGCAAGGGTAAAAACCCTTTGCCTGCATTAGAAGGTGAGCAAATCTATAAACAAGTGAAGGAAATGCTGACCTTGGGACTGTTGATGTGATTTTTTTTAGACAGTCAGTTTAAGAACGGTAAAGCCTAAGGCCTCAACCTTGATGTTGCCTTCCTTATCGGGCAAGTAGCCAAAAACAACCTGTGCTTTTTCAAAGCCCTCGGGAGCCTTGATATAATCGTCTTCATACCAACGGTTTACGCAAACCAAAACCTTTTCTTTTTCGGTTTGACGGATAAAAGAGAACATACCGAGGGAAGTGTGAACGGGTATAAAATCACCGTCGGAAAAAGCCTTCGAGGTTCTTCTGAAAAGACCTAATTTCTTATAAAATTCAACAAGGCAACCGTCCTCCTTGCCCCAAGGGAAATAGGAACGGCAGAACGGGTCGCCAAAGCCCTCAACACCGGCCTCGTCACCGTAATAGAGTGAGGGGATACCGGGCAAGGTGTATTGCAAAAGCGCCGTTAAGTAAAGCAACTTTTTGGCTTTGCCCAGTCGGTCGGGTGACATTTTGGCGGTCGATTGCCAAAATCTGCCCATAACCATTTCGGAGGAACCGTCGAGTGAGGTTAAAATTCGCGGTGTGTCGTGGGTTCCAACGTGGTTCATAAGAAGCCTTAAAGCCTGGCGGGGATAGTTTTCGCAAAGTGTCATAACTGCATCGCAAAGCTCGTCACCATTGCCACCCGTAACAAATCGGATAATGGCGGTGGCAAGCGGATAGTTCATAACCGAGTCAAGCTGACGTCCGCGAAGATATCTACGTCTGATGTCGTAGCTTATCTTGTTGGTTGCATCCTCCCAAACCTCACCGATTATGATTCCGTCTTTATTTTCGGCTTTGACAGCGGAACGAACTTTATCCAAAAAGCAATCGGGCAGTTCGTCGGCAACGTCAAGTCGCCAACCTGCAGCACCTTGTCTCATCCAATAGCGCAAAACACCGTTTTCGCCTGTTATAAACTCGGTAAAATCTTCGTTTTCTTCAACCGTTTCGGGAAGACTTGGTACACCCCACCAACAGATGTAATCATCGGGCCAGTTGCGGAACTTGAACCAACTGCGATATTTGGAATTTTTGCAGTTGTAGGCACCCTTTTTGCCGTAGCGTCCCATTTTGTCGAAATATCGGCTATCGGCACCCGTGTGGGAGAAAACGCCGTCGAGAATTATCGAAATTCCATATTCTTTTGCTATTTTGCAAAGCCTTCTGAAATCTTCTTCGGTGCCGAGCAACGGGTCGATTTTAAAATAATCGGCGGTGTTGTATCGGTGGTTGGAATGTGCCTCAAAAATAGGATTTAAGTAAATTATGCTAACGCCCAAAGAGGAAAGATAAGGCAGTTTTTGAATAATTCCTTCAAGGTCGCCGCCGTAGTAATCGTTACCAAGTGAGCAAGGGCCGTTGTTCTGTCGATATTCAGGTGTTTGCTCACGGTTTTTAACCAAAAATCTGTCCTCGGGAACGTTCTTTTTGGGCAACTCCGAAGCAAAAAAGCGGTCGGGAAAAATTTGATAAATAATGCCACCCTTAAAGCAGTCGGGGGTCTTATAATCTTTTTCAAAAACGGTCAACTGCCAGTTTCCACCGGGGCCAAAGTGACCAACTCCGTGTTTTTCAAGTGTGATGGGAACAAAGCCAAACTTATCGTAGTAGCCGAAGGAATACCAATAAAGACCCTCTTTAAATTTGAGTCGGGTTTCATAAAAACGATATGGCTTTTCCGAATATTCAGCAGGTTTTAATTCGGCCACAACCTCATCACCATCATCCGGATGGTACAACATAACAACTCGTTTGGCACTGAGTTCATCGCTGAGCAGTACCCTAAAGGTTACGGGTGTGCCTTCTTTAACCGCGCCGAAGGGTGAACGGTAGCACAAATCTCTTGAATTGAAGGGAATAGTGTTCATATATTTTCACTCCGTTAAGAAGTATTTTTTAAGGGGATTAAAATGTTTTCAACGTTTCTGTTATTGTGTGTTGATAAGCCGTATTTTGGGCTTGTTCTTTTGCCCGGATGCTTTATGATGCTTTTAAACGGCCTGACCGATGCGCCCGTTGCTGTTGCTTCGGCGGTAAATTCGGGTGCCGTTTCTTTAAAAAAAGCAGCAGTTTTGGCGGCGGTTTTTAATTTTTTTGGTGCCGCCGTTGTTTGTATTTTCGGCAGCGGAGTTGCAAAAAGTGTTATCGAAATAACGGGTGTTTCGGGGTTAGAGCCAAAGGTTGCATCAAAAATGCTTGTTTCGGCAATGCTTGCTGTGGCAATTTGGTCGCTTTCGGCTTATGTTTTCGGCATTCCAACGAGCGAAAGCCATGCGCTTTTGGCGGCGCTTTCGGGTGGCACCTTCGCCGTTAGCGGAAGGCTTAATATAGGTGGTTGGGGCATTGTTCTTTTGGGTCTTTTGATATCAACCTTGCCCGTAATCGTTTTGTCGAAGTTTGTTGCAAGGTGGGGAAATAAACTCCAAGAAAAACAAAAGATAAAGTCGAAATCAATAAGAAAAGCACAAACCTCGTCGGCTTGTATCTCTTGCTTTGCCCACGGTGTTCAAGACAGTCAAAAGTTCGCAGCGCTTATTAGCGTTCAGGTAGCGGTGATGAGTGGTGAAGATTTAAAAAACATCGAAATACCGCTTTTTTTGTCGCTTTTTTCGGCGGCAATGATTTCACTCGGAATGCTTTTGGGTGGCAAAAAAATAATCGGCTCACTATCAAAGGTTTCAAATCAGAAGCCTATTTGTGGAATTTCGGCTGATATAACGTCGGCTTTTATACTGCTTTTGTTGTCGGCGCTGAAAATTCCAACAAGCACAACCGCCGCCAAAACAACGGCAGTAATGGGTGCAGGCGGAAGTATTAAAATCGCGTTTAAAAATGCCGGCAAAATGCTTCTTGTGTGGGTTTTAACCTTGCCTTCTTGCGCGATTATAGCCTATTTTTTAACCAAGCTTTTATTGTAATAAATCGCTGTCGGGCGGAATTAAAACAAACTTTGAAACAAAATGGGACTTTTCTTTTTCGGCAGGGTCGGTATCAAAAATATTGATAACTTTTCGGCAGTTTCTCAGAGCATATTTCACCGTGTTGCCCGTTCCGCCGGGCTTGCCGTCGAAATAAGTGATAACAAAACGGCAACGGTCAACCATATAGCGGTTACGCTGATCAAAAACCCATTTTTCATAAGTGTCGTTAAGCGTGACAACCTCATCGCAAGCGGTCAAAAGGTCATAATAACGCCTTTTCCAATCATCGCTCCATCCGCTTTCCTGACCTTTAAAGGGGATAACGGCAACGAGCTTTATTTTTTTGTTGCGACGTTTGATAAGCTCGATATATTCGGCGGCTATAATGTCGAATCCCTTTGCCATACCTGTATAAAACACGGTACAGCCGTCCTCAATTCGACGGGTTAGTGCCGCAATCAACCTTTCGACAAATTTTTTATACTCGGGGTCGTCGTTATCAAACTCAAAATCAAATTTTTCGGGTCGATAGCCTGTAAAACAACAGGAGTTTTCAAATTCTATCATAAATTCTCCAAAATTAATTTAAGAAATTTAAAGATTTATATTGACAAAACGGTAATTTAAGCTATAATAACTTTAAAAAATTAAGTTTTTATAAAGAATAGTAATTTTAAAAAGGCGGATGAATAAAAATGGATAAAATCGACTATCATATTATCAGTCTTCTTCAAGAAAACGCCCGTATGCCTTTAAAACAGTTGGCAGAAAAGGTGTTTTTGTCATCTCCCGCAACGGCGGCAAGACTTGAAAGACTTGAAAAAAGCGGAATTATAAGCGGTTACGGCGTTAAGGTTGACCATAAAATGTTGGGTTATCCCATTACTGCCTTTATAAATTTAGAGGTTAAGCCTCAGCAAAAGGCGGTTTTCTATCCGTTTATCAAGGCTCATCCCAACGTGCTTGAATGTTGCTGTGTAACCGGTCACTATTCAATGCTTATCAAGGTTGCTTTCCAAAGCACCGAGGCGTTGGACGTGTTTATCGGTCAGCTTCAAACCTTTGGCAGCACCCAGACGCAGATCGTTTTTTCCATTGCGAAGGAGGAAACGGGCGTGGATTTGGAAAATATTATGGCTGAAAATTACCCCAAGATGCCCGAACTTGATGACTGATTCGGTTTTTGAGAGAATTTACAGCGTTGTAAAAAGCATTCCAAAAGGCAAGGTTGCAACCTATGGACAGGTGGCGCTTGCGGCGGGTAACCCAAGGTGGGCAAGGGTTGTGGGCTATGCGCTTCACAACAATCCCGACCCTTCGAATATTCCTTGCTACCGTGTTGTAAACCGTGAAGGCAGGGTGTCGAGCGCCTTTGTTTTCGGTGGTGAAAATGCACAGGTGCAGCTGCTTAAAGCCGATGGAGTAGGCTTTTTGGACGAAACCCACGTTGATATGGAGAATTTCAGGGTGAAAAATCTCCCGCAGGTATAAATATCATAATTTTGAATAGGCTGTCTCGTTATATTAGCGAGACAGCCTATTTTTTGCATTATTGTTCTTCGTCCTCGGTAATGCGAACGTTTTTCTTGCAACCTTTGGTCGAACGCAAAACGGTTACGTCGTCGCGATGAACGGTAATGGGAACTCCACCTTCTGAACCGTCGAGAGCAACCTTTAATTTGCCTGTGATAAGAGCAACATCAACAACGGTGCCCTTGCCTTCGGGGGTTTCAACGTAAGAACCCTGGCGGGGAGTCATTCGGTTCAAATGCTCGTAAGCGTCCTGCTCGTATTTAAGGCAACACATAAGTCTTCCGCAGGTGCCCGAAATTTTGGTAGGATTAAGTGATAAGCCCTGTTCCTTTGCCATTTTAATGGAAACGGGTTGGAAATCGGACAAGAAACGCGAGCAGCAGAACGGCTGACCGCAAATGCCAAGACCACCCATCATTTTAGCCTCGTCTCTGACACCTATCTGACGAAGCTCAATTCGGGTGTGGAAATGACCTGCAAGGTCTTTTACAAGCTCGCGGAAGTCAACGCGTCCGTCGGCGGTAAAGAAAAACAAGATTTTTGAGCCGTCGAATGCGATTTCAACGTCAACAAGCTTCATATCAAGACCGCGTTCAAGAATTTTTTGCTCGCAAAACTCAAAAGCGGCGCTTTCTTTTGCTCTGTTTTCACGCATTTTTTTAAGGTCGTCCTCGGTTGCGGCACGAACAACTTCTTTAAGCTGACCTATAATCTGACTGTCAGGCACGTTGTGATTTTCGCTTGCAACCTCACCGCATTCGGTACCTCTTGAAGTGGTAACGATAACAAAAGAGCCTGCAGCAAACTTTTGCCCCTTGGGACTGAACGAGTATATTCTTCCGTCGGAACGGAATTTTACTCCAATAACTTCTACCATTTATATTCTCCTACATAGGTTATATTTAAGTATAATTAAATTATACACATAAAATTGTAACACAATATTTAATATATTACAACAAAAAATTATGTCAAAACGTGACGAAGAATTTGAAATTCAAAAAATTTTTTATCCAAAAATCTCTGCAACAAAGGCGGTGCAGAAAATGGGCAAAGACAGTGGTGGACCGATATGCTCTTTAAGACGAAAACGATATTCTTCGGTGATTTTAGAGGCATTGGCAACCATTTTTCTCGGCAACTTTAAATCGCCAAGTGCAATTTGCTTTAAGCTGTGCTTTAAAATAAGGTCAAGCTCGTCCATAAAGCTGAAAAGCCCCAAACGGTCTTTTTCAAAGGCTTGCATTATTTTAACGGCGGCAAATCGGTCGTTTTTAAGGCAGGCAGTATAAAATTCCTCGGCCTTGGCTTTCGAACCACTTTCGCTTCCGTCAAGAATGCTCAAAGCCTTGCCAACGTTTCCGTGTGATTTTAAAAGAGCTTCTTTAATATCGGCTTCGGGTTTACCCGTTTGCTTTAAAATGAAGTTTGCGGCATCCTCGGTTTCGGGATTTTTGAGCGTCAACGTCACACAACGCGAACGAACCGTTGTAAGTAAGGCAGAAGCGTTGCGACAAATGAGTATGAACACCATAAATGAAGGCGGTTCTTCCAAAATCTTAAGAAAAGCGTTTTGAGCCGATTCGTTCATTTTGTCGCAGTCAAGCAAAATGTTGACCTTGCGCTTGGACTCAATGGGCAAAACAAAGGCGTTTTCTCTGATTTGACGAACAAGGTCAACCTTAAAGGTTGCACCGTCGGGCTTGTAGGTTAAAACGTCGCTCAGGCCGTCCTTTTTTATAAGCTCGCACTCGCGACAGCTTCCGCAAGGAGCGTTTTCACTTTGGCAAACGGCTGCGGCGGCAATAATTCTGGCAAGGGTGTGTCGGCCACTGCCTTCTTCACCTTCTAAAATGAAGGCATGAGGAAAACGTCCGCTTTTAACGGCACTCAAAACCGTTTCCTTCAAATCCTCGTTGCCTATGAAATTTTGGAACATAAAACCCCTTCTTTCGCTTGCCAAATTTCAAAATTGCTTCAAATCTTTTATCATTATAACCTATTCTAACAAACTATTCAACATTTTCAAAGATAAATTAAATTTCTTAAATTAAAAGCCCCACATCCGTTTAGGGAGTTGTGATTAGGGAGAATTTG
>JAZNEE010000046.1:0-12776 GCA_045588405.1 Acutalibacteraceae bacterium | reverse complement strand
TTTTTTATTATAAATAGGTAGACATTTTAAGAAAAGTCTGTTATAATTTTAACAGTTATGCAGATTGACGTTTTATGCACTTACAAAACCAAACTTTTGTATCGGTTTAAGACCACGGTCTGCCGTAATGTTTATTATATTTACAGGAGGAAAAAGCTTATGAAGAAAAAACCTAGTTCGATTCCTTTTAACGGAACCGCAGAACAGGAAGCTAAGCTGAAGGCAGTCATCGAGGCTAAAAAACCTATCACAGGTTCTTTGATGGCAGTCATGCAGGAAGCACAGGAAATTTACGGCTATTTGCCCCTTGAGGTTCAGCAGATGATTGCTGAGGGTATGGGCGTATCGGTTGAGGAGGTTTACGGTATCGCAACCTTCTATGCACAGTTCGCTCTTTCACCCAAGGGTAAGTACAACATTTCAGTTTGCTTGGGAACCGCTTGCTATGTTAAGGGTGCTCAGGCTCTTATCGACCGTCTTTCTGCAGTTCTCGGCATTCAGCCCGGCGAATGCACTCCCGATGGAAAGTTCTCACTCGAGGCTTGCCGTTGCATCGGCGCTTGCGGTCTTGCTCCCGTTCTTACCGTTAATGAAGACGTTTACGGACGTCTTACCGACAAGGATATTGACGGAATTATTGAGAAATACAAAGATCAGTAATAATCGAAAAGGATTAGCTTTATGAAAATCAGCGCGATTAAAGAGCTGTTAAATGCAGAAGTCATTTATGGTGAAGAGTTTTTGGACAGAGAGGCAAACTCTGCTTGCGGAAGCGATATGATGAGCGACGTTTTGGCTTATGTTAAAGACCAGGCTGTGTTGCTCACAGGTCTTGTCAATTCGCAGGTTATCAGAACTGCTGAAATGATGGATATGACATGTGTTGTTTTCGTTCGTTCCAAAAAGCCCACCGAAGAGATGATTGAACTTGCAAAAGAACACGAGATGGTGTTGCTTTCTACTGTTGAGCGTATGTATAACGCTTGCGGAAAGCTTTATTCAAATGGTCTTATCGGGGAGGGAAACGCTTTATGAGTGAAACGTTGAAATTCCACTTTGATGTTGACGGTAATAATTTTACGTCGGCAGGTCAGGCATCTGTTCAGGTTAAGAAAAACCTTCGTCAGTTGGGAATTTCGCCCGAAATCATCAGAAGAGTTTCCATCGCCATGTATGAAGGCGAGATAAATATGGTTATCCACGCAGGCGGTGGTAAAGCCGATGTTATCGTTCACGAGGATATGATTGAGATTGTTCTCGATGACAACGGCCCCGGTATTGCCAATGTGGAACTTGCCATGCAGGAAGGTTTTTCAACCGCTCCCGATAATATTCGTTCTTTGGGTTTTGGTGCCGATATGGGTTTGCCTAATATGAAAAGGTATACAGATGATATGAAAATATCAACCGAACTCGGAAAAGGCACCTGCATCACAATGTACGTCAAACTGTAAAGGACGCTTGCTATGAATACTTATGAACATTCGGTGTCTCTGGACAGAAACAAATGCACCGGTTGTACAACGTGTTTAAGACATTGTCCGACCGAGGCTATTAGGATTAAGGACGGTCACGCCGTCATTAACCCTGACAGATGTATCGACTGTGGTGAGTGTATCAGAGTTTGCCCGCACAAAGCAAAAAAAGCCGAGTGCAACAAGCTTGACGCTCTTTATAATTATAAATGGCGTATAGCACTTCCCGCACCGACTCTCTATGGTCAGTTTGAAGAGCTTGACGATATCGATTATGTTTTACAAGGATTGCTTGATATGGGCTTTGACGAGGTTTTTGAAGTCTCGCAGGCCGCCGAAATTGTTTCGGAATATACAAGGCTTTTCCTTAAAACCGAGGGCATTAAAAAACCGGTTATAAGCTCGGCTTGCCCCGTTATCGCAAGACTTATCGCACTGAGATTTCCTTATCTTAAGGATAATTTATTACCGCTTCTTCCTCCTATGGAGGTTGCCGCAAAGTTGGCAAGGAAGAGGGCACTTGAAGCTCATCCCGAGCTTAAAAGTGAAGAAATCGGCGTTTGTTTTATTTCTCCGTGTCCCGCTAAAACGAGTTATGTTAAAAACGGCTTCGGTGAATATAAGAGCAACGTTGATATGGTGGTTTCTATTAGCGACGTTTATTTTATGCTCATAAATCTTATGAAGCGTGAAAAAACGCCCGCACCCGTATCTCGCTCAGGTATGATTGGTATCAGCTGGGCAACCTCGGGTGGTGAAGCCACAGCCATTTTTAATGACAAGTATCTTGCCGCTGATGGCATTGAGAACGTTATAAAAATGTTGGATCAGATTGAAAACGGACAAATTCCTCAGCTTGAATTTATCGAGCTTAACGCTTGTACCGGCGGTTGTGTCGGCGGTGTTATGACTATGGAAAATCCGTTTATTGCCAAGGCAAGATTGCAAACCTTAAGACGTTATCTTCCCGTTTCGCAGAATTTCTTATCTAAGGATGAGAAATATATTCCGTCTGAAAACTTTTTCGAGTCGGTTCCGGATTACGATCCGATGACCAAGCTTGGAAAAACCTTGGGCGAATCAATGCGAATGATGGCCGATATTCAGCGCATACGTGAAGAACTTCCGGGAACCGATTGCGGTGCCTGCGGTGCTCCAAACTGTCGCGCGTTGGCCGAGGATATCGTTAAAGGCGAACGCAGTATCGATGCCTGCGTAATAAGAAAACTCCGCTTGGCCGAACAGGAAAAGAACGGAGAAGATGTGAAAAAGGAGCTTTGATATGACGGTTAAACAGATCACCGAGACCTTAAACCTTAAAGTATTTTCTCTTACCGACGAGGAAAGGGAAGTTACGGGCGCTTACATAGGCGACCTGCTTAGTTGGGTTATGGGTAGAGCAAAATCGGGCGATGCTTGGATAACCATTATGTCAAACGTCAACATTGCCGCCGTTGCGGCTTTGGCAGATACGGCTTGTGTCATTCTTGCCGAGGGTGTTACTCTTGACGAAAGCGTTATAGAGGTTGCCAAAACCAAGGATATAAACATCTTGGGCTCGGAAGAACCGGCTTACGAGATTGCCGTTAAACTGTCGCAACTAATGTAATGAACCGTTATTACTACGATTTTCACATTCACTCGTGTCTTTCTCCTTGTGCCGATAACGATATGACTCCGTCAAACATTGCCGGTATGGCTACTTTGGCAGGGCTTAACATCGTGGCATTGACCGACCATAATACCGCTAAAAACTGTCCTGCTTTTTTTGAAGCAGCCAAAGCAAACGGTATTATCCCCATTGCGGGAATGGAACTTACAACGGCGGAGGATATACACATTGTGTGTTTGTTTGAACACCTTGAAGAAGCTTTAAGCTTTAGCGAAACGGTGGACAAACGACGCATAAGAATCAAAAACCGCACCGATATTTTCGGTGACCAGCTCATAATGGATGCCGAGGATAACATTATCGGCACCGAAGAAGACCTGCTTTCCAATGCGACCGATATCGTTTATGATGAAGTGCCGGAGTTGGTTGAAGCACACGGTGGAATTTGTTTTCCGGCACACGTTGACCGTCAGGCCAACGGAGTAATTGCCACGTTGGGAACGCTGCCCGAAACCCCTTTCTTTTCAGTTGCTGAATTTCACGACATTGAAAAAAAGGATGAATATATTAAGGCACACCCGACTTTGGAAAACAAACTGCTTACCGTTGGGTCAGACGCACATTTTCTTTGGGATATAAGAGATAAAAGTGCATATTTTGAGTTGGATGACGAGCCGTATAGCAGTAGCAAGGTTCGTAAAAGCTTATTTGATATATTGAGGTGCGGAAAATGAAAGAACTTTCACTCAATATTCTTGACATAGTTCAAAATTCAATCAAAGCCAAAGCGTCTTTGGTCGGAATCAATATTGTTGAGGACGATGAAACGCTTGAAATAACCGTTTCGGATAACGGTTGCGGTATGAAGGCAGATTTTCTTGCCACAGTTACCGACCCGTTCAGCACAACACGTACAACCCGCAAGGTTGGACTTGGAATACCGTTTTTAAAGCTTCAGGCTGAACAAACGGGAGGCAGTCTTAACATTACTTCCCGTCACGAAAGCGAGTATCCCGAAACCCACGGCACCGAAACCAAGGCTTTGTATTATAAAAACCATATCGATATGACCCCGTTGGGTGATATCGTAGCCACCGTGGTTACTCTTATTCAATGCAACCCGCACATCGACTTTAACTTTTATCACAAAATATGTGAAAAGGAAATAGTCCTTGATACGAGGCAGATGAGAGAGATTTTAGGTGACATTCCGCTGAATTCCGCAGAGGTTATAGGTTGGGTTTCCGAAAGCCTCAGCGAGCAGTATAAGTAATTCAAGATTTTACATAAGAAAGGATCGAAAACTATGAAGTCATTAGCAGAACTCGCAGCTATCCGCGACAAGATGAAGGATAAGGTCGTCATTCGTGAAGGCACAGGCGAAATCCGAGTTGTTGTTGGTATGGCAACTTGCGGTATTGCCGCAGGAGCACGTCCCGTTCTCAACGCATTTGTTGAGGAAGTAAACAAGCAGGAACTTGCAGGCAAGGTTACCGTTACCCAAACCGGTTGTATCGGTATTTGCCAGTATGAGCCCGTTGTTGAAATTTTTGAGGACGGCAAAGACAAAGTTACCTATGTTAAGATGACCCCTGAAAAAGCAGCCGAGATCGTTGAAAAGCATCTTAAAGGCGGCCAGGTCGTCGCTGACTATACTATTAAGTAAAATTTGGAGGTATAATTATGATTCGTGCACAAGTTCTTATTTGTGGCGGTACAGGATGTACCTCTTCGGGAAGCGTTGCAATTCAGAAGGAATTTGCAGAGCAGATTAATGCAGCCGGTCTTTCCGAGGAAGTAAAAATTGTACAGACCGGTTGTTTCGGCCTTTGTGCTCTCGGTCCCGTCGTTATCGTTTATCCCGATGGCACCTTCTACAGCCGTGTTGAAGTTGCTGACGTTGCAGAAATCGTTTCCGAGCATCTTCTCAAAGGTCGTCCTGTTGAGCGCCTTGTTTACACCGATACCGGTTCTGATGAGGTTGTTGAAAACGTATCGCTCAACGATACCGCTTTCTATAAGTCTCAGAAGCGTGTAGCACTTCGTAACTGTGGTGTTATTAACCCCGAAAACATTGATGAATACATCGCTATGGACGGTTATCAGGCACTTGGTAAAGTATTGACCGAAATGACTCCTGATGAAGTTATTAAAGAAATTTTGGCTTCCGGCCTTCGTGGTCGTGGCGGCGGCGGCTTCCCCACCGGTAAGAAGTGGGAACTTGCTCGTAACCTCGTTCCCGATGCAGACCAGAAGTATGTTGCATGTAACGCTGACGAAGGTGACCCCGGTGCATTTATGGACCGTTCAGTTCTTGAAGGTGACCCCCATGCACTTATCGAGGCTATGGCTATTGCAGGTTATGCAATCGGCGCAAACCAGGGCTTCGTTTACGTTCGTGCAGAGTATCCTATCGCTGTTAACCGTTTGAGAATTGCTATCGAGCAGGCTCGTGAATACGGACTTCTCGGTAAGGATATCTTTGGTACAGGCTTTGACTTTGACATGGACATCCGTCTTGGTGCAGGTGCATTCGTTTGTGGTGAGGAAACCGCTCTTATGACCTCTATCGAGGGTAAACGTGGCGAGCCTCGTCCCCGTCCTCCGTTCCCTGCACCAAAGCCTCTTTTCGGCAAACCTACCGTACTTAACAACGTTGAAACCTATGCAAACATTCCTCAGATTATCTTAAAGGGTGCTGAGTGGTTTGCATCTATGGGTACCGAGAGAAGCAAGGGTACTAAGGTATTCGCTCTTGGCGGTAAGATTAAGAACACCGGTCTTGTTGAAGTTCCTATGGGTACCACTCTCCGTCAGATTATCGAAGAAATTGGCGGTGGCATCCCCGACGGCAAGAAATTTAAGGCTGCTCAGACTGGTGGTCCTTCCGGCGGTTGTATCCCTGCACATCTTATCGATACTCCTATTGACTATGATAACCTTATCGAAATCGGCTCAATGATGGGCTCCGGCGGTCTTATCGTTATGGACGAAGACAGCTGTATGGTTGACATTGCTAAGTTCTTCCTCGAGTTCACTGTTGATGAGTCTTGCGGTAAGTGTACTCCTTGCCGTGTTGGTACTAAGAGACTTCTCGAAATGCTCGACAATATCACCAAGGGTAAGGCAACTATGGAAGATCTCGACAAGATGGAAGAGCTCTGCTACTACATTAAGCAGAATGCTCTCTGTGGTCTTGGACAGACTGTTCCTAACCCCGTTCTTTCCACCTTGCGTTACTTCCGTGACGAGTATGTAGCCCATATCGTAGATAAGAAGTGCCCTGCAGGCGTATGTAAGGAACTCCTTGTTTACTCCATTGATAAGGATAAATGTATCGGTTGTGGCCTTTGTGCTAGAAACTGCCCCGCTGATGCAATTTCCAAGACCGATTACATCGCACCCGGTAAGAAGCTTCCTGCTCTTACAATCGACACTGAAAAGTGCGTAAAATGTGGCGCATGTATCGGAACCTGTAAGTTTAAGGCTATTTCAAGAGGTTAAGGAAAGGAGAACACATACAATGGAAAAGATGATTAACTTAAAAATCAACGGTATGGACGTCTCTGTTCCTGCCGGTTCTACCATTCTTGAAGCTGCAAGACAGGTTGGAATCGAAATTCCCACCCTTTGCTTCATGAAACAGATGAACGAGATCGGCGCTTGCCGTATCTGTATTGTTGAGGCTAACGAAGGCCGCGGATTTAGACTTGTTGCTTCCTGCGTATACCCCGTAACCGAGGGTATGGAAGTTAGAACTAACTCTTTGGCTGTTCAGAAGTCCAGAAAAACTACTTTGGAACTCCTTCTCTCCACCCACGAGCGCAAGTGTCTTTCTTGCGTACGTTCGGAGAACTGCGAATTCCAGAAGCTTTGCCACGACTACGGTGTTGAGGATGAAGCAAAGTTTGACGGCGACAAGCCCGTTTATGCTATTGACTATTCTGCTCCTCACATGATTCGCGACAACAACAAGTGTGTGCTTTGCCGCCGCTGTGTTGCTGCATGTAAAGCTCAGCACGTAAGTGTTATCGGTGCTAACGACCGTGGTATTGATACCAACGTTGCTTGCGCATTTGATAAAGGTCTTGCCGAGGTTGGTTGTGTATCCTGCGGTCAGTGTATCGTAAACTGCCCCACAGGCGCACTTTCTGAGAAGGACGATACCGATAAGGTATTCGAAGCTCTCAACAATCCTGAGAAGATCGTTATTGTTCAGACTGCTCCTGCAGTTCGTGCTGCTCTTGGTGAAGAGTTCGGTATGCCCATCGGCACCGGTGTTGAAGGCAAAATGGTTGCCGCACTCCGTCGCTTGGGCTTCGACAAGGTATTTGATACCGACGTTGCTGCCGACCTTACCATTATGGAAGAGGGTACCGAGTTTATCAACCGTGTTCAGAACGGCGGCGCTCTTCCTTTGATTACTTCTTGCTCACCCGGTTGGGTTAAGTTCTGCGAGATGTATCATCCCAACTTGATCCCTAACCTTTCTTCTTGTAAGTCTCCTCAGCAGATGTTTGGCGCAGTTCTCAAGACCTACTACGCTGAGAAGAACGGCATTGATCCTAAGAACATCGTTTCTGTTTCGGTAATGCCCTGTACTGCTAAGAAGTTTGAAATCATCCGTGACGATGAGAATGCTGCAGGTCTTCCTGACCTCGACATCACCATCACCACTCGTGAGCTTGCTCGTATGATCAAGCGTGCACGCATCGAGTTTGTAAACTTGCCCGACGAGCAGTTTGACTCTCCTCTTGGCGAGGCTACCGGTGCAGGCGTTATCTTCGGTGCAACCGGCGGTGTTATGGAAGCAGCTATCGGTACTGTTGCTGAGGTTCTCGAAGGCAAGGAAATCGCTAACGTTGATTACCATGCAGTTCGTGGCACCAACGCTGTTAAAGAGGCTACCCTCAACATTGCAGGCATGGATGTAAACATCTGTGTTGTTAGCGGACTTGAGGATGTTCACAAGGTTCTTACCGCTGTTGAAAACGGCGAGAAGAACTACCACTTCATCGAAGTTATGTGCTGCCCCGGCGGTTGCGTAAACGGTGGTGGTCAGCCCATTCAGCCCACTTCTGTTCGTCAGACTGTTGACATCAAGGCTCTTCGTGCAAAGGCTCTTTATGATTATGATGCAGCCAACGTAAGACGTAAATCTCACGAAAGCCCTGTTATCAAGGCTCTCTACGACGAGTATTTCGAGAAACCCGGCAGCCACAAGGCTCACAAGATTCTCCATACTTCGTATGTAGATCGTTCCAAGGACGTTATTAAATAATATCCGCAAAACAAACCAAAGCCCGAGTGTGTGAAAACACTCGGGCTTTTTTATTTTAGCAATAACGAGCCTAAATTAATTATAGTTATTTTTTTACACAATGCTTTTTTGACAAAAGAATAAGAATTTGAAAAAGTATTATTAACATAGCAAATCAAGAACTGTGATTTGTCAAGCATATATTCGTTGCGTTTTAGAATAGCGTATTTAAGTGGTGTTTTTTCTAAAATATCGGGAAACAAAGTGAAGCGAGGGTCGTAATGATAATTTTCACTTTTTCCAAGATATGCTAATACTACAAATATTTTGATTTTGTATCTAATGCTTAATTTGATTAAAAGGTTATATACCAAACGATCAAAGTTACCATTTGTCCAAACATAAAAAGTGTCAACATCGTTATGAATAATTAAGTTATCTATTGAAATTTGCAAATTATGAATAATATCATCAAAGCAATCTTTGTGACCAATAAATGTACATGAATTCAAAAAATTATCACCTCAATAATATATTAAGGGAATATCCCTTAAAAGTCAATAAGGGATATTCCCTTATTGCATAATAATAACAGAGGTGAGCAGTATGTACAGACGTGTTCGTGATTTGAGAGAAGATAAGGATATAACACAACAGCAAATGGCTGAAATGTTGCAGATTCATCAAACAACATATTCCGACTACGAGTTGGGCAACCTAAATATTCCTGTTGATGTTTTAATTAAACTTGCAAAATTCCACAAAACAAGTATTGATTATATTGTTGGATTAACCGATGACCCTAATCCTTATAAATAAAACCTAACCGCACATCATTGATGTGCGGTTTTTTTGTGGTACATACCAAAGAATGTGAATATTATTATAGTGTTACTTTAGATTTGGAGTGTGCGCTATGGATAATGTGAAATATTTTCTTGCAGCCAATTCTGCCGAGGGTTTCATTTCGGAATTTGACGGTTGCTATGACCCGAGTTTAGGTTGGAAGGCTTATATTATAAAAGGTGGCCCCGGCACGGGAAAATCATCTTTTATGCGAAGCGTTATAAAAAAGGCGGTAGAAAAGGGGATTGAAGCAGAAGAGGTTTATTGCACGGGTGACCCGGATTCACTTGATGCTGTTGTGCTGCCGAATCTCAAAAAAATCATTATGGATGGCACATCACCGCACGTTGTTGACCCTAAATTGCCCGGTGTTAGTGATAAAATTCTTAATTTTGGAGAATTTTGGGATAAAAATGAGCTGAAAAGCTATGAAAAAGAGATATCAAAGCATAATTTTAGAAACAAGCAACTGCATTTTGGCGCGGCAAAGTTTATTATAGCAGCGGGTGAGATTTTGTCTGCAAATCTCAAAATTGCCGAAAAAAGTCTCAATAAAAAAGAATTATGTAAACTAAAAAGTGCGTTTTGTGTTGATAAAATAAATTGCCGACCAGATTTTTCTGAAACCGTGAGATATATGAGGGGTGTGACGTTAAAAGGTGTTTTAAACTTTGCCGAAACGCTCAAAATCAAAACAAAACGGGTAGTTTTGATAAACGACCGATGGGGAATTGCCTCGACCGATATAATAAATTGCGTAAGACAGTCGGCTATTCTATGTGGCAACGACATAATAGTTTATAAAAACCCGATTTTGCCGTCAAAACTGCTCGATGCTCTGTTTCTGCCGAGTGAAGATTTACTTGTTTTAAGAAACTTTGGTGATATGGAATTTAGAAATGCAGAAATAATCGATGCAAACAGTTTTTATAAAGGAAACGAAGAGTGGTTGGCCGAAAACGAGGAGGTTTTTGAAATTCTTATTAAAATGGCTTCAAAAAACCTTGCCGAAGCCAAGGCGGTGCACGATGAGATTGAGAAATATTATATAAACGCAATGAATTTCGATTCCCTAAACGCCTATTGCAATTCAATTTGTGCTGAAATTTTAAGCTAAAAAAAACACCCCAAAGGGGTGCTTTTTTTAACGTTCTTCGAAATATAGGAACATTTCTTCTATGTTCCTAAGCTCGCTTTCCTTATTATCGGCAAGCCAAAGTTCGCGATATTTTTTAAGGAAGGCTTTGGTGTCGGTTATGCGTTCAAAACCGAAGTTACTAAGTTTGCTGTAAAGTTCGGCAATAACCATAAGACCTTCGATGGCAACAAGCATATGCTCGCGATATTTGTCATTCTCAAAAACTTCGTTTTCAAGAGTGTTTTTGAGGGACAAATATCTTTCCTTAACGTCCTCGTACTCTTCCTTCCAAACAGCAGGACGGTATTCGGTCGATTTAATGTTGTTACTGTGGTTGAAATAGGTGTTACACATATTTCTCCATGATATTTTGCGATGCATACAGGAGATGCGCCTAAGAATTTCAACAGCCTTGTCGTTACCGTAAACAAGCGTATTTACGGTGTCATAGAAGTCTTGATCAACGTGAGTGGAAACTCTCCAAGATTTTTCGGCACCCAAAACAAGGCCATAGGTTGCAAGCTCGATAGAACAAGGGTTGCCCCAATCGCCCCAGTTGGTGTTGAGCACACCGACTGCACCGAATTTATGACCATATTCAGCCATCAAGCTGATGTTACGTTCGGCCTCGCAAAGATTCTCACACAAATAGTCCCAGGTATTAGTGCCCGGACAAACGATCTGTTTTCTTCCTGTTTCGGCAAGCTTCATAATGTTTTTAACTGACGGAATACGGCCATAGTCCCAGTTGAGCAAAAGGGTGTCTTCAGGCAATTCCTTGATAAACTCGGGATGTGTGAGAGCAACGTCTTGCCACATCATAGGCGTTTTGCCGATTTCGTGGAGATGATCAATAATCTTCTTTACAAAATCAAAGTAAAGCTGACCAGCATTGCCAGTTTCCTTAAATTTTTCCAGAAGGTCAAGGGTTTCGTCACCGCAAAAGTTGAAATGGTTGCTTTCGAAGTTTACATAATATTGGTCAATAAGGCTCTTTACAAAATCAAAACTTTCGGGCAACAAGGGGTTGATGGTGTGATGAGCCATTCTCATAAGCCAAAAATTCGGTTGAGGCACTAAATCATCTGCAACGGCAAGGTGCTTATACTGCTCTTGCTGTAAAATTTCATACATGTGACCAAAGGTGGCAATCGACGGGACAAACTCAATAAAGTTTTCTTTACAGTAAGCATCCAATTCTTTAAGTTCGTCACTTGAAATATAGCCTGTCTTTTTGATCAATTCTTTGGTTTCTTTGAATTCATAAACATGCTCAACATAAAGCTGCAAGTGATTGAGCTTGTAGTAAGCCATAGTGTCGACGAGTTTTTTAAGGGTTTCGAGTTTGGGTATTCTGCCTCTTGTGATATCGTGATAGAAGCCACGGATTGCAAAATCGGGAGCATCTTTAATAAATATAGAGGGAACTTTACTGTTTTTGAAAAGCTGACGAAGGGTTTGCACGGCATAAAAAGCACCGGCAGGGCCTTCGGATTTGATGCTGATTTCGTTTTCGCCGATTTTAAGATCATAGGATTCACCACTGTCACCTGTGATCTCAACGGTTAATTTAGCACCGTTTTTATCGAACGGCAAATGTCCCAAAGCTTTTATAATTCGAGAATCGCAATCTAAATTTTCATAAAAAACGGCATTGTTTTTAAAACTGCCGTCATAAAACATCTTTGCTTTAACATTTGGGATGAGTTTTAGCATGAAAACACCACCTATATTTGTTCATAAAGTCATTATACATAGTTTTAGTTTTTATTTCAATAGATTAAACGGAAAAAATAAAAAGCATTCTCCATTAAAGAAGAATAATGGAGAATGTTTAAATGAAAACTGATTATTTTGTTTCCGGAGCCTTCCAATCGTACATAAGTTCAGGCTTCTGGAAAGGTGTTTTATACAAATGATCGGGAAGCGGAGTGCCTTTATAGCGGTTGAGAATAACTGCTACAAGAGTTTCAATGTCAACAATATGATGCGCGTGGTGGCCTTTGCGGAAATACCAAATCAAATTATCCTCATGACCTAAGAATTTGAACACCTCGGTTGCTGCCATTGAAGTCTGCCAAGAGCCAATGGGGTTTGCCCACATATCACTTGCGGCTTCGCCAACAAGCAAGGTTCTGGGAGCCACCATAGCTTTTAAGAAGTGAGCATCAAAGGGAAGATCCTGTTCACGCTCGGCATATTCCTGCAAGCCTTCACCCATCCAAAAACTGAAGCTGTCAAGAAGTCTCTTCAAGGTTTCGTTACTGCAAATAGTGCCATCTTCTTTTTTACCGATGATATGAAGTCTGTAACAGCTGCAAGCACCTGCACAGGTTTCGTTAGGATTAACAATAGTAGCACGCTCGTCTAACACACCGGCAAGCATAGCGGTTTTGCCACCTCTTGAGTGAAAGTCGGAGGCCAAGCGGTCTTAGGAAGACAAGC
>JAZNEE010000045.1:0-7827 GCA_045588405.1 Acutalibacteraceae bacterium | reverse complement strand
CCCCTGCTAAGGGCGTAGGTCGGGTAACCGGCGCAAGAGTTCAAATCTCTTCTACTCCGCCAAACAAAAAAGCACCCAAACGGGTGCTTTTTTTGTTTTGATTTTAACTTGAATTTGAACTCGCAGCGCCGGTCGGCGCAGGCGTTGAGCGTGACCGCCGCCTGTGGCGGATTGAGGAAACGCGAAACGGCGCAGCGGTCGATATACAAGTGTGAAAATGCTACAAATTTTCTGTATAAGCCTTGGCTCTTTGGGTTATAGCCTGCCAATCCCCTGCCTCGACACACTTTGAATCAATTATATTAGAGGCCAAACCAAATCCGCAAGCACCGGCAAGTGAATACTCTTTAATCTTGTCGGGTGTAATTCCGCCGACAACCAGCATCTTTATATGATTGAGCGGTGCTTTAATAGCCTTAACGTAGTCAGCGCCGAGACCCGCAACGGGGAACAGCTTAACGAAATCGGCCCCAAATTTGTTGGCATCGCAGATTTCGGTGGGAGTGAACGCACCCGGAATAGAAACAAGACCTTCTTTCACCGTTTTCGCAATAATATTTTTATCAACGTTAGGAGAAACGATAAAGCTGCCGCCTGCCTTTTTGGTGAGCATCACCTGTTTTTTAGTAAACACGGTACCCGCACCGATAAACATTCTTCCTTTGAAATTTTCAACAAGCATTTTTATAATTTCGGCGGTTTCCTCATCACTAACCGTTTTATCGGCAGAATAGGTCACTTCAACCAAGCGGACTCCACCTTCATACAATGCCTCGGCAGTATTTAAAATCTTGTCCTTTGGAATTCCTCTGAAAATAGCAATTATCTTGTTTTGCTCCAGAGATTTTATAACTTCATTTTTAACACTCATAATAAAAACCTCAAACCAAGTTATCTTAGGTGTATTATATTTCATTTGCTTTAAAAAGTAAATGAAATTTTTGATATAAGTTTTCTGTTTTGTAAATTATATAAAACAAGAGGAAGTGCAGGTTTAATCCACACTCCCCCTTGTTTAATTAAAAATGCTTATTATCGGTTGGGTTATTTATAATGCCAAACGCTACAAGCAACGGCAGAAGCACGTTGAGAAAACCGTCAACAGTTCCGGATATATCCACCCCTGCAAACTCCTTAACGCAGAAAACAACCATTGCGCCGATCGAAACCCAAACCGCCCAAGACTTAAATCTTGTTAAAAAACTCTTCAAAACAAATCCTCCCTCTAAGGCTTATGATAGGCTTCAAGAGCATCAATTCTTTTGTGAGCCTGTTTGGCCGATTCTTCAACCTTTGTCAGATGCTTAACCACATCAACATATTGATTTTCCTGCTTTTCAAGGCGTTTTTCGATACCGTCAATACCCTTTTTTATATAACCGAGTTCGGTGAGAACAACCCCGTCTTTTTCACCTTCTGAAACGTCGTCGCTTTTTTTGTTGCGAAGCAATGAAAAGCAACCGACGAAAGCACCGAAAACACCAACGGCAGCGCCGATTATACCGAAAACTAATTCCATTTTTCTACCCCCAAAAGCCTTTGCCAAACAACCGCATCCACCATGTTGTTTTGCTTTAAACCGTAAGACTTTTGTAGTTCACCTACAGCAAATTCTGTGTTTGCACCAAACTTTCCGTCAGCCGATAAATCCTTGCCGTTTTTTCCCTTAAAGCCTTTACTGTAAAGCAAGGTTTGAAGCACCTTAACGCAATCACCGTCGCTACCCTTTTTGAGTAACGGCATATTAACGGTTTCGGTTGGCTTTGGATTAAAAGTATCCACTTGTTTAAATGTTTTTCCACCATCTGCAGTAATACCTAAATATTTTCCGTTTCGCAAATCGCAATGCACAAAATTTTGCCCATCATATCTCAAAACACCGTTAAAACCGGCCTGTTCACAAATAAAAGCAAAGTCGTTAAGGCTGATCCCTTTAGGGCAAGCAAGGTCAAAAGCAGAGCCCTTTAAGTGCAGGCTGTTTGAAACGCCGCCAACTTTTTTGTTATGCGTTTTGCAACGAAAACCCGAAGTGATTTTAATTGCCTTGCCGACCTTTTCGCGAGCCTTTTGCAAGCAAACAATCCCGTTAAGTTCAATCAACGTTTTCTTGCAATCGGCATATTTGCATTTGCAATCAAACTCGGTTGATTTGAAATTTTTCGAAAGTTGTATTGCTTTGCCTTTGGTATATTCTTTAACCATAACATTATCCCTTTCGTTTTTGTTAATTAAAATAAACGCTTTGCAATACACTTAAACAACTTCCGTATACCACAACGGAATATTTTTTAATTTACTCCATACAAATTGAGCCAAATTATAACCACCTATCTCGGTATGATGTATATTATCTACGAGATAATCGTCAGTCATTCGATACACGCCAAGACCTGAACTTTCACCCATTGGGATATAATAAACACCATTAACCTTACAAACTTCTTCCATTGCCTTTGTCAAGTCGTAAAATGTGTGTTTGTCTGAACCGTATTTATACTCAGGGGGACGTGCATCTTCAGCATTTGTACCGTACCTTTGCGGAGTGGATGAAATCACAACAATTTGTGCTGTTGTATTTTGTTGCAAATATCTTATACATTGATTTAATGCACCACAAAAAGTATCATTACCATTGTCATAAATTGTGCCTAATGTTGCACCTAAATCATTTGCACAGATTTCAAGTGTAATAAGGTCAGCGTTTAATTTTCCATCTGTTATATTCATTACTGCATTTTTAACCGAAGTATCGTTGACGATACCACCGCCCGGAATACCTTTATTAACAACCTTCATTCCACTAAATTCTGCGACATACGGAACATATTTGCCTTGTGCGGTTGATGTAAGACTTGTTCCATAAGCATACCAAGTTTTTCCTTGCCATTGATTTTCAATCTTTAACATTTTATCCGCAACGGCTTTCAAACTGTGTCCTTCGGTTGTCACAAAATCTCCTGCATTTAATGTCGGTTGCCCGTATGCGATTTGCTGTGTTATAAGCAAATTTGTATCATACATATATCTGTAATTGTTACCATCTATTTTCGATACCGGAACTCTCATATAGGTTATACGGTCATTGTTTGGCACAGTAATATAAGGTTCAGCTATTTCGTCGTAAGCTATGCCTTGTACATAGTTTTTGTCCTTATCATAAAATACAACAGGCGTATTAACAGGAGTTGTTTTATTACAATATCTAAAATAATCACCCGATTTACAAGGAATAAAATCTGAACTTTCAAAATTATTATCAGTTATCCAAGTGCCATCCTGATAATAATAACCGCCTTTTTTTGTTGCCGCCAAATCTATAACATTGTTTACCACTTCAAAATCAAGACCACTTATTTGTTCTGCGATATTATGAAATTCTTGATTTGCATCTTTGTTATACTCGGCGGTTATCGTTACACCCTCTGTGTCGGTATAAAGTATTGTTGTGGGATAAACACTCGGTACAAGTGCTATTCCTTCCGCATTTGGTGTATATTCCGTGACGGTTACCGGGGGCTCATATTCTGTTGCCATTGTGCCTTTTTCAATCATTGGCTTAACAACAACATTATCGAAAGATGTTGTGACATCTTTTGCTATTTGCAAGTAAAAATTCAAAAATTCGACATCCTCGGTTAAGGTTGTGCTATCGTCAAAAGATATATATTGAGAATTCTTACTTAATCCCATAATGTTGCAGCCACTTGGTAAACCACTTGTTACATAACTTCCTTTTGGCAAAACAAAATTACCGTTATAAACAAAGTAAAAAGCATTATTTTCATTGCCTTTGTTTTGCCCATTTATGGTTATCGAACCATCGCCGTTATCGGTGAAAGTTATGTCGTCTCCGTTTGTCGTTTTTGAATATGGATAAGGCAAAAAGTTTTTACCGCGTTTAAAAATCTTAACACCTAAATTCAATTCACAGCCATAAAGGTCAAGCGAATTTAAATCAATGCCTTCACCATTACAAGAAACACCAATGATTTTGGCGTTTTTTTCAATGGTATATCTCCTGATATCCGTACCATTAAAACTGATGAATATTTCACCGTTTTTAATTTTGCAATAAACTTCACTGCCTTCAGAACCACAAACACGAAAAGTTCGATATACTGTTCCGTCGGTCACTAGTAAACCTGCCGTAGTACCTACAAATGGTCGAATATTAACATAAAGGTCGGTGCGGTTATCAACAGGGATAATAAATGGGGAAAAACTAAACACGCCGAGGTCACTCTCGTTTTGCCAAGCGATTCCGTTTAAACTTTCGTCCCAAGTACTGAGCATTGTACCGATATGCTCACCTATTTTGAAGCCTTTTTCTAAAACACCTTCACCCGAAAGTTTGACCTTTATATTGTGTTCGCGCGGTGAAACGTCACTCAAAGTAACCTCTGTACCCGAAGCCGAGCCTTTAAGAGCGTTGGCAATGTCGCTCGAATATTCGGCAACCGCTTCTGCCAAGGCAGCTGAACGGCTTGCCGAATCAGCGCTTTCGGTAGCAATTACAGAAAATGATTTGGCCAAATCGGCATCGTGTCTTGAAGCCTCTGCATAGTCTTGTGCAATCTCGACATTTTGTTTTGCCTCTTCGAAATAATTCGAACAATCGGCTACCGCTTTTTCGAAGATATCGGGATTTGTGTTCATTTTTTCATAAGGCACCTCGGAGAACCCGATTTTAAGTTCTACCACCTCGCTTTTTGCCACAAGTGACAACTCACCTGCCGATTCGGTATAACCGACAAGCTGACAATGAATAGAAGGCGGAACCATAACCGACTGGGGCAAGACATAGTTTACCAAGTTGTTTAGCGTATAAATTTTTTCGCTATATTGACCCTCGGCAATCACACGATAGTATTCGACATCACCAAAATGCGCCAAAGCTTCAATATCAAGTTGAAAGCAAACTGACACTGCATTGTGTTCACCGCCGTATCCAACAACACTTTCCGACTGTGATAAAGCTCGTCCAAAAGAGCCAACATCAACAGTGATTTTTCTCATATTTTTTCCTCCAATATAATAAAATCAGCCTCCGTATATCAGCATTTTAAGGTGCAACGTTGGTACAACCTTTTGTCAAGTACTTGGAGTTATACAAATTGTATTATGTGTCGAAAAAAGTCTGTAAAATACAGTTTATGTAAACCAAATAACCAATAAAGTTATTCACGTTATCCACATATTTATAAACAAAAATCGCGATTTTCGACTCTTTTTTCGATTCCCATTGAGTTTAAGCTGTGGATAACCTTGTGTATAAAGTGGATTACTAAACGTATACCAATAATCGCACAAATAAATTATGTAAATCTATGTAATGTTTTGTAAGGCGATTATAAAAAGCAAAAAAGCCAATGAAACCCTTTTGGAATCATTGGCTTTTAAAAAAATTAATTATCTTATTTTGTTGTTGGGTGCTATTATGTCGATTTCAAGTCTTGAAGTTTCCAAACCTTCTGCCTTAGCATAAATGACAAGCTTGCCTTCAATACCCTTTGAGGTGACAAGCGCTGCAACAACACCGGCTCTCATCTGACGGTCAACAAACTTTGGTGGCTTGTGGTCGCTAATATCCGAACCGGTTGCGGAAATAATGCCAAGTTTACTGCAGTCAAACGAAACATAAGCTGCCGCATCGGGAACACGATTGCCATGTTCATCAAGTGCATAACAGTGGATAACCGCACAGTCGTCAACGTTTGCAAACAAAGCCTCTGTCTGCATTTCGAGTTCGAGTTTTACAGGCTTGCCGGTGGTAACAACGCGGTCTGAAGCCACTTCTTTGCCGCCAATATAAGCCTTGGCAACAACCTCACCCGGCGCATAAACAAGCTGCCACTCGCCGTGGCCAAACTTTCTTATATCCTGCTTACCCTGTGAAACGCCGTTGTAGAAAAGTTCAACCTGTTCGCAGTTTGTATATGTCCATACAGGAATAATTTCACCCTCATGTCCGTTGTGATTCCAATGAGGCAAAATATGCACCATTGGTTTTTCACTCCATAAGGACTGATTTTGATAGAAGGCATCCTTCTTTTGGAGGTAGAGGTCAAGTGCACCCGATTGTGAGCAAAGTCTCGGCCATTCTGCCTCACCGCGATGCTCAATACCTGCCCATTGGTAGCCACCCATAATCCACTCGCGTTCCATAAGGAATCTCCAAGTGTTTTCTCTGCCGCCATACCAAGCGTTGGTGGCGTGGTCATAAGCGTTGATATATGCTCTCTTTTCGCAATTATCAAAATACCATCCTCTTGTGGAACCGGTTGCACAGTTTTCGGAGGACACAACAGGCTTATCGGGGAAAATTTCGTGAATCTTATCGAGGTTATCAAGGTTATAGTTAACACCTATCAGATCCAAAGCCGAATTACACTTAACGCTGTTGGGATCGGTGTCATTCGCCGACATAACGGGACGAGTGGTGTCATAACGACGAACAACCGCAGCCATTCTCTCGGTGAATCTAAGGCCTATATCCTCTTTGGAAATCATTTCCTCATTAAAGATAGACCACATAATAACAGATGGGCGGTTTCTGTCTCTTTTGACAAGTGTTGTAAGCTGGTCAAGATACTCGTCGCAGGTTCCAAACCAACGGTTTTCGGCCATTACAAGGAAGCCTTGACGGTCAAGTTCGTCCAAGGTCTGTTCACTTTGAATATAATGCGAGCAACGATAACCGTTTGCACCCATTTCTTTAAGCAACTTAATGCGATATCTCTTAATGCGGTCAAATACGGCTTTACCTTGAAGACCATAGTCCTCATGGCAACAAACACCCTTTATGATAACGTGCTTATCGTTAAGGAAGAAGCCTTTGTTTGCGTCAAAACGAATGGTGCGGAAACCAAATGTGTTTTCAACCGCGTCAATTTCACTCTTGCCACGGTAGAGAGTAGTTTTGCAGGTGTAAAGATTGGGGTTCTCGCAATCCCAAAGCAAGGGATTAGAAACCGTTACCTTCTGGTTAATAACAGCTTTATCTTTAAGCGCAATGTTAAGATTATTGGTAACCTCTGCAACTATGTTGCCATCCTTATCAATAATCTCGTTTTTAACGGCAACACGGCGGTTTACATTGTCGTCATTTCTGACGGTGGTTTCAATGGGAACTTCCCATTCGGTAGCGCCGATTTTCTTGGGAGCAACATATACACCATAGGTATCAACACTTACAATATCAGACTTAATCATCCAAACATTACGGTAAATACCCGCACCGTCATACCACCAACCTTCGTGACTGGAGGTGTCAACATAAACAGCAACGACGTTTGCAGTATCACCATAATATAAATAGTCGGTAAGATCAACCTCGAATGGCGCATAACCGCAGTAATTTCGTTTTGCAAGGCAAGAGTTAACATACACAGTACAGCAGTTGGTTACACCTTCAAAATAAAGCGAAATCCTCTTACCCTTATCGGCTTCATCAAGTTTAAATGACTTGCGGTACCAAGCGTTTCCACCATCAAGAAAGCCAAGACCCTCGTTAATGCTCTGATCAGGAACTTTATCAATAACATAGTCATGCGGAAGTCTTACTGTTGTCCAGTTTAAAGGATTATAGCATTGAAATAATGCACCCCAACCGTTGTGATCGAAATAGATTCGGCTGCCGGGGCCCATTTGGGCAACTTCAGCCTTTGCGTGGCGGTAAAGCGGACCTTTACACGTTGGCAAAGTATTGGAATCAATATCGCCCTCATAAAAGCGCCAACCTTCGTTAAACTTAACTTTTGTACGCATAACAACACCTCGTGTTAAAAAATCTAAAAAGCATTTCTGATGACACATTTTAGGAAAATC
>JAZNEE010000044.1:0-2726 GCA_045588405.1 Acutalibacteraceae bacterium | reverse complement strand
AGTCAGTTTGACTAATAGATGTTTAATGTGGTGCGAATAACGATTTATTCCTTGACAAAAAACTTGTCCTCAGCCCAACGCGACGGGTTCCCGTCAATGTATTCCCAAATTTTTCGGTAATCATTTTTATCTCGGATAATGTGGTCATAAGAGCGGTATTGCCAGATGTTTTTACCAAATTTTTTATTACAAAGTCGTTTAAATGTACCGATAAAATTTGAAATAATGTTATTTGTAGGGACCGACGTCCTCGGCGGTCCTTCTTGAACTTCGGTTACTCTTAAAATTAAATGTATGTGATTCGGCATTATGGTATATTTGTCAACAAAAATATCATTATAAAAGTGTGACATTTCTTGCATTTGCTTTTCAGCTATTTCACCGTATTTAAACATATAAACCTTTGGACCGCCGAGGACGTCGGTCCCTACAATTCGGTTTAAAATCGGCTTTTTATCTTTCGTGCATACAGTTATAAAATAGTAACCTGGCGTGCTGTAATCGTAATCTTTTAAACGAATGTGCTTGCGGTTTGGAAATGATGTATTGTCCATTATAAAACCTTATTCATCCCACTTATAATTATGTAATTCACCCTTATTTTGAAGTTCGGGGTAGTTCCATTGACGCAAAACCTCATAAACACCGACACAAACTGTGTTGGATAAATTAAGGCTTCTGGCTTCACCAACCATAGGAAGTCGTACACATTCGTCGGGGTGTTGTAACAAAAGTTCCTCGGGCAAGCCTTTGGTTTCTTTGCCAAAAAACAGATAGCAGTTATCTTCATATTTATAATCGGAATGTGTTTTTCTTCCCTTGGTGGTAAAAAATGCAAACTGACCGTTGTTTTTTGAGAAAAAGTCATCCAAATTTTCGTAATAGGTTATATCAAGCAGATACCAATAATCAAGTCCTGCTCTTTTGAGCTTTTTATCGTCAATCGAAAATCCCATAGGCTTTACAATGTGGAGTCGAGCTCCTGTTGCGGCACAGGTGCGGGCAATGTTGCCCATATTCTGCGGGATTTCGGGTTCAACAAGAACTATATTTAATGTTGACATTGTTTTCTACATCCTTATAATTCAAAATTTATAATTTGTCTATGCTTTAATGAAATATAAATATTTTCACCATTATTAGAAGTTTCTTGACAAAATAATCTTCAATGAGTAATATAATACATATACTATTTTAGCATAAATCCCTCAATTTACAAGGAGTTAGTATGAAAAAAAACAGTAATATTCTAAGAATTGCTCAAACTGAAGCAAGACTCGGCAACAAATTTGCCGACGGTGCTGTTGGTTTTAAATTTATTAAGGTTATTTACATACTTGTTGTTCTGTATTCGGTTATGATGAGCATGGTTACTATGTTTGGCAATATGTTTGCCATGATGGCATATGCCGCCAAAACCACCGAGGATATGTCCTATGTATATAATCGGGAAAGAATGAATTTCATAATGCTGATTATCGCAATCGTCACAACTATGGTATCGGCTGTTTTGATGAAGCTGAAACTGGCTATTCCAATGGGTATAACGGGTTGCACCCACGCTATTATTGCTTTCACTGTGTTTTACGGTCATGCCAAGCAAAACAACTTCGGTGAAACTGCCGGTAACGGATTTTGGTTGCCACTTGGAATACCTACCATATTTTTAGCCTTTTTTGCTCTTTTAATAATGTTGCTTTACATAGTGGATAAACGTAAGGTTAATAAGGTTTACGATACAATAACCTCTAAGCTTTATCAGAAAGCAACCGATGGTGGAAGCAAAACCGTTAATCCTGATGAGTTTGAAAAAATTCTTGACGAATATAACGGTGGTGAAATTATCGTCACCGATAAGCCTCTTAAAAAATCGTTAAAACGAAAAGTGCAAAAACAAAAGGCAAAACAAGATAACAAACAAGTTGAAGAAGTAGAAAAAATTGAAGAATAAACAAAAAACGCTATGCAGTTCGCATAGCGTTTTTTTATAAAAGGAAATCGGTTAATTGGGTGAAAAATATTATTATATCACCTCAACGTGTGTTTGGTAGTATTTTTCTTGGAAGTGGATAGATTGTTCGATTTCTTCTTTTGAAAAATTCATATTAACGGGTGCGGCTATGAGCTTATCCTCAACGTCGTTTTCGCGGTAGACAATACCGATTATTTTGCATTTATACTCGGTTACAGGGTGGTCAACACCAAGTAAATAAACGTCTAATTCTTCACCGTCACCGCCCAAAACACCCTCGATATAGCCATAGTTAATAGGGTAGTGCAGCACCTTTTCACCTTTTTTATGAACGTAACCTATCGGACGGTCAATTTTAATTTCCACCGTCTTGCCCAAATAAGATTTTACAAGTGCGTGTCTTTCTTCCAAAGTCATTTTATCCACCTCAAACAATGCGATTGTGTGTTTTTCCTTTAAAAGAGTTTTGGATATTTTCAGCCATCATTTTAACGCATCTTGACCTTGATTCATAAGAACCCCAAGCCATGTGCGGTGTCATAATAACGTTTTTGTTGTTGCGCAATTCGTTAAACGGATGGTCCAAACCAAATGGCTCTACCGAATAAACGTCTGTACCAAAGCCACCGATTTTACCGCTTAATACAGCATCGGTCAATGCTTTTTCATCGGTTACAGCACCACGGGCGGTGTTTACGATTATAACGTCTTGCTTCATGGCGTCAATTCGTTCTTTGTTTATAAGATTTCTCGT
>JAZNEE010000043.1:0-8655 GCA_045588405.1 Acutalibacteraceae bacterium | reverse complement strand
TTAAAAAAATTAAAAATTTTCTTTACTAAAAGCATTTTCGATATAATTAAGACTCATTTTGCCGTCATTATCGAGCAAAACCTCGGCAACATCAAACCTTGGATTAAGTCCGCAGCCGTTAAACTTTAAATAATAGTTAGCCGCCGCAATTATTCTTTGTTGTTTATGTAGGTCTACATATTCCTGCGGAGCCGCAAAACTGCCCAAAGACCTTGTTTTAACCTCTATAAACAGTATATCGTCGTTATTCTCGGCAACTATATCAATTTCGCCTTGCTTGGTGCGATAATTTCTGGTCGAAATTATAAAACCTTTAGATTTAATATACTCGACAACAAAGGCCTCACCTGCATCGCCGATTATTTTCTTAATATCCATCACTTTTCACCGAAATACTTCTTAAAAAAGCTTCGACGGTGAATAGGACAAAGGCCAAATTCGTCAACGGCTTTATAATGCGCCGCTGTTCCATAGCCTTTGTGCTTTAAAAAGCCGTATTGCGGATATTTTTCGTCATACTCATCCATAAGTCTGTCACGGGTGACTTTGGCAATAATCGAAGCAGCGGCAATCGAACAAGACAAAGCATCGCCCTTTATAACCGTCTTGCAAGGCACCTTTATATCGGTTGGTACTCGGTTTCCGTCAATAAGCGCAAAATCGGGTTTAATCGAAAGCCCCTCGATTGCACGGTTCATGGCAAGATACGTTGCGTTAAGGATATTAACTTCCTCAATCTCTTCAACCGAAGCAAATGCAACCGACCAAGCTATTGCCTTTTCTTTAATGACGTCGATAAGAGCTTCCCTTTTCTTTTCGGTCAGTTTTTTAGAATCGTTAAGCCCTTCGATATATGTATCTTCGGGTAAAATAACAGCCGCCGCGCAAACAGGTCCTGCCAAAGGGCCTCTGCCTGCTTCGTCAACACCACAAACATATTTATATCCTTTAATCTTTACCTCGGCTTCTATTTGAAAATCAGGCATTTTTGCACCGCCTTTATATGTTTTAGGGCATCTCTAATGTGATAAGACCCAATTTACCGCCTCTATACTCATCAAGCAACACGGTAGCGGCTCTTAAAGTATCAACCTCGCCGCCGCGAACCATCATACCTCTCTTTTTACCGATAGCACAAAGCAATTCATAAAAATCTTCATAACCTGAAGGCTCAACCTTATAACGTTCAGAAAGTCGCTCGGGATATTCGGCCGTCATACACTCTAAAAGCCTTATTGCCAACAGTTCAACATCAATAACATCGTCCTTAACGGCACCGGTGAAGGCTAATTTTTCACCAACCCTTGGGTCGTCAAATTTGGGCCACAAAACACCGGGAGTATCAAGTAATTCAAGGCGGTCATCAATTTTAAACCACTGATTTCCACGGGTAACACCCGGTCGGTCGGCAACCTTGGCTTTTACCATCTTGCTCATACGGTTTATAAATGAAGATTTACCAACGTTTGGGATACCAACTATCATAACGCGAAGCGGTTTCCCCACCATACCCTTTTTATCGTAAGCCTCTAACTTTTCGGCAAGCAGGTTTTTAACCTCTTTTATAAAGTTTTCAACACCTTTGCCCGAACGACAATCAAGGGGCAACGCCAAAATCCCCTGTTCTTTATAATGCTTAATCCAACGGTCAGTAGCCGATTTATCGGCAATATCGCACTTATTAAGCAAAATGATTCGTGGCTTATCGGCAATAATTTCCGACAAAGCAGGATTTCGACTGCTATCAGGTATTCTTGCATCAACGATTTCGGCAACGGCATCAACTAAGGAAAGGCTTTCCTTAATTTGACGCTCAGTTTTTTTCATGTGTCCCGGAAACCATTGAATATTTTGCATTTCACTCATATTTTTCTACCTTTAATATATACTTCCCATTTTATCCATTGGGAAAACTCGATACAATGCCTTGCCTAAAATCTGCTTGGTATCAACAAATCCTATCGATTCTGTGCGACTGTCAAGCGAAACAGAACGATTATCGCCCAAAACAAAAACAGTTCCTTTGGGAACCTGTAAGGGATAATTGTGTTGGCCATATCGCACCGACACGCTTGCGTCGGTTGACTGTTTGGTGAATTCATTGCCCTTGGGCTTCATATCTTCCTTGCTGTCACCAACATAAACCATACCATCGGTTATATTAACCCATTGACCCTCGGTAGCTATAACTCTTTTAATGAGAGGAACCCCTTCGTGAATCTCGTTAGAAATAACAATAATATCTCCGTATTTTGGTGTATAAAAAACATCGGACATTATTATTCTTTCATTATTCTGTAAGGTATCGCACATTGAAGTTCCGTCTACCTGTACCTGCTTAAACACAAAGGTAAAAAGCAACAAAACGCAAACCACAGTTATAACTGCAGTATCAATCCACTCATGTAATTCAGCCCATATAGAACGGGTTTCTTTCATTTTTTCTTTGGCCGAAATTTCTTTGTTTTCGTTCAAGTTATAACACCGCCATATAATATTCTATTATATATTATACATAAAATGAAAAAGGAAGCAAGACCTTTTCTTGCTTCCTTTTTTAAATCTTTTGTAAAATCAAGGAATTAAAGCTGTTCCTTAACCTTAGCAGCCTTACCAACTCTATCACGGAGATAATAAAGCTTAGCTCTGCGGATCTTACCGTTTCTAACAAGCTCAACCTTGTCAACGTTGGGAGAATGAACGGGGAATACACGCTCAACGCCAACGCCATAAGAAACGCGGCGAACGGTGAAGGTTTCAGCAATACCGCTGTTGTTCTTAGCAATAACAGTACCCTCGAAAACCTGAATTCTCGACTTATCTCCTTCAGTAATTCTTACGTGAACACGTACGGTGCTACCGATTTTAATCTCGGGAGCGTCTGCCTTTAACATACCGGCAGAAATTTCTTTAACGAAATCCATTTTTATTTCCTCCTTAAATTTTTCATCAGGCATTCATAACTTTCAAATCACAGGCGGTAATATTACCGCAAAAGCAGAGGACTACCCGCTTTGGTGTCGTTAAACGGCATCAAACCCATCGGCAAGGAAACCGACGAAATCAAATGCTCAAGTAGATTACCACAAACAACTTAAAAAATCAAGTGTTTTTTTGTGTTTTGGAAAAATTTTTTTGATTATCTTAAATTTTTGTTATTCAACAATCAAATTTTGAATATTTCTTAAATCAAAATCAATGTTTTTAAGAAGTTCGGGATGCTTTAATGCAGCATAGGCACCTTTTACAACAGAATGCTCAGCATCGCGGTGTATATAAACGTCGCATCCGAAATACTCTTTCAGCAACTCGCCCATTCCGTTAAGATTGGCTCCCCCACCCGAAACATAAATTCTTTCATCAATAATATCGGCAACAATATCGGGGTCGGTTCGTTCGAGCAATCTTTTAATTGCGCCACACATCGCATAAGAAATGTCGCACATGGCCGAATAAACGTCACTTGAAGAGATTTCAAATATCTGTGGCAATCCGGTGAAAAGATTTCTTCCTTTGGCATTTATAATAACCTCTTCTTTTCGAGGAACAGCCGAACCAATTTGCATTTTAATTTCCTCAGCCGTGAGGTTGCCTATAAGAACGTTAAACTCTTTTCTTACATATTTAATAATTGCATCATCATAATCTATTGATCCAATCGGCACCGATTCGCACTGAACAACACCGCCGGCAGACAGCACCGCAATATCGGTAACACCTGCTCCGATATCAACAATCAGCTTGCCACCGGGATTCAAGAAGTCAATACCCATACCGAGTGCCGCGGCAACAGCAGTTTCAATTATCTGCACCCTTCGTCCGCCTGCGTTGGCTGCAACGTTGGCAACCGAACGCCTTTGAATGGACGTTGCACCTGTTGGCATTGCAACAATAACACGAGGCTTTATAAGTCGTTTTCCAATGGATTTACTCATATAATCGTTGAGCATACTTTCAGCTGTATCATAATCGGCAATTACCCCTCTTTGAATGGGAAACACTGTTTCGACATCCTCCGAAGTTCTTCCAACCATATTTTTAGCCCTTTCTCCGAAGCACAAAGGCTCCCAAGTTTCACTCTCAACCGTTGCAACGGTTGGTTGCTCGAGCAATATTTTATTATAACTGTAAATGACCGTTTTATATGTTCCAAGGTCAATAGCAACATCAATAGGCATTCAATCACCCCTTTTACTTTTAACTATTATACTTCACTTTCGTCAGTTTTACAAGTGTCTTTCGTTGTTATAAGTGCAACCGCCGAATAAACCTCAGTTGCGCCTGCAAGTCTTAACTGCTTTGCGCATTCGCTGAGTGTTGAACCCGTTGTTTTAACGTCATCAACAAGCAAAATCGTTTTGCCATCAAAACGTCTGATTGCCTTATACGCACCTTTAACGTTTTGTGGTCTCATTTCGGCCTTTAAATTATGCTGCGGCTCAGTATCTTTGGTTTTAAGAAGTGCCTTTTTGATATATGGCAGTTCCATACTTTTTGCAACCGATTTCGCAATTAGTTCGGCGTGGTTGTAATCCCTTTTACTCTTTTTTGACATTGGTACAGCACAAACCGCATCAATCGTCACATAGGGAAATTTTTGCTTAAAGCTTAAAGCAACCTGACGTCCAAAATATTCGGCAGCATCATAGCGATTATGAAATTTTATACCATAAACCGCATCTCTTGCATCGCCCCTATTCCAATAGGCACCCGAAATTCCTGAAAACAGATGAACATATTTGCCGCAATCACAATCCTTTTGATTGTTTCCGCACTTATCACAGGTTTTAACAAAAATTCTTTCTAAATTTAGCAGTTTTCTGCATTTATCGCAAGGGTTATCGTCCACACCAACCTCACCACAATAGGGACATCTTGGCGGAAAAACAATATCCAGCAAGCTCTTAATAATGGTTTTCAATTTCAATTACCCTTCAACAAATGTTTTAACGCTGTGTATCTTAAGGTTTTCTTTTCATTAGCCGCCATGCTTGTCACAACCTCTCGGCTGCCAACTACTATAAGCAGTTTTTTGGCTCTTGTCACAGCAGTATAAAGTAAATTCCTATATTTAAGCTGATAAGGAAAATCGAGCAAAGGCAATATCACACAATCAAACTCACTACCCTGGCTTTTATGTACTGTAACCGCATAAGCAAGTTCCAATTGCCCTACTTCCTCACCGTTATACTCGGCAACCCTATCGGGGAATCTGACGGTTAAAATGCGATTAATCACGTCGATTTCCTCAAGGACACCGACATCTCCGTTGAAAACACCCATTCCAACATTTCCGTCGTCATCTTCCCAAACAATATCGTAATTGTTCTTGGTTTGCATAACCTTATCACCTTTACGAAGCACAAAGCCTTTAAAAGCAATTTCGGGCTTGTCCTCACACGGAGGATTTATTTGTTGTTGCAAAATATTATTGATATTAACCGTGCCAAGTTCCATTTTTTTAGAAGGACAAAGCACCTGGATATCATCGGCAGGATTAAACCCATAAGCCTCGGGCAATCGTCTGCAATAAAGGTCGGTAACAAGTCTTAACCCTTTATTAGCTGTGTTTTGGTCAAGCATAAAGAAATCGGAATCACGGCAATCAAGTTCTAAAGCTTCACCGTTTATGATTTTATGAGCATTAACAACTATTTTACTCTTTAATGCCTGACGGAATATTTTTTGGAGTTTTATGCACTTAAACGTTCCCGATGAAATCAGATCCCTCAGCACGTTACCTGCACCGACACTCGGTAACTGATCGGAGTCACCCACAAGAATAAGCCTTGTACCAAGTTTTAAAGCTTTTAAAAGCGCATCAAAAAGTGAAACGTCAACCATCGACATCTCATCGATTATAACCGCATCGACATCCAAGGGATTTTTCTCGTTTCTGACGAAAATATGACTTTTACCGTCATCAGAGGTGCCAACCTCCAAAAGTCTGTGAATAGTTTTAGCCTCTTTACCTGTTAATTCAGACATTCTCTTGGCAGCTCTTCCCGTAGGTGCAGCCAAAGCCACCTTCATATCACGGCTCTCCATAACCTGCAAAATTCCGTTAACAGTTGTGGTTTTGCCCGTTCCGGGGCCTCCCGTGAGAACAAATATTCCCGATTCAAGACTTTTTACTATAGCATCACGTTGCAGTTGTTCAAATTCAATCCCTAAATTTCTGCCCGCTTTATCAAGTTCTTTTTCTGAAACAGGTTTTCCGTTGCCCGAAATTGATAATTCGAGCAAAAGCCTTCCTGCTATGTAGCTTTCGTGGTCATAGACCTCGCAAAGTGATACAAAAGTGCCTTCGTCCATAACAATTTCGGTCAAAAGTTTTCTATCATACAAAACTTCACAAATATCAGAAGCAGTTATGGTATCACAATCGAGCAGTTGGGTTGCTATTTTAAGCACCTTATCTTTTGGCAAGCATGTGTGACCGTTCAGAAGATTGTGACGCACAACGTATAAAACACCCGCACAAAGACGTTCCTCATTGTCGTCCGGAATATTAAGTTTTTTTGCAACTTCATCAGCACGCTCAAAATCCCAGCCAATACCTTCCTTGCACAAAAGGTAAGGATTCTCTTCAATCAGTTCTGCTGCAGAGTCACCAAGAATTTTCAAAGCAGAAATGGCATCATCAGCCGAAATACCGTATTTTGCAAGTCTAAAACAAAGTTCGCGCAAAGATTTTCTTCCTGCAATTTCAGCGCTGATTTCCTTGGCCTTTGCAAGGCTTATTCCCTTGACTGATGACAGTCTTTGGGGTGAGTTTTCCATAACCTCAAAGGTTTCGTCACCGAACATAGATACTATTCTTTTGGCCGTTGCGGGTCCGATACCCTTAATAATTCCCGATGAAAGATATCTCAAAATCGCAGCTTTTCCGGAAGGCAAGGTTTTTACAAATGCTTCGGCTTTAAATTGCTGACCATAGATTTGATGAACAACAAATTTTCCGGTTATTTCAAGTTCTTCACCAACGCAAACGTCGGGTAAAGTTCCAACAACTGTTTCAGTTTCGCCGCCATATTCGATTTCCAAAACGGTAAATCCCGTGTCGGCACTGCTGAACACGATGCGTTTTACTGTTCCTTTTATTATTTCTAACATTTCGCCCGACACGGTCTCACCTCTTTTATAAATTATTTATGTTTAATATTTTACAAAGTTCTTCAGGTGTTATTAACCTAAACCTTGAACCCTTACACATTTTTTCACAAGTCGAATAACAACTTTTATCAATTCCACAATCAACAGCATAAGCTCTTACCGAATTTAATCCACTATCCCAATCCAGCGTTTCCAAAGCCATTTGAAGCTCAATATCGGCATTTTCACCCTTTAATATAACGCCATAAAACCTAAGCTCGTTGCTGCTCGGTGCTGTTATTTTTAACACCATTGATTTTATAACACTCACCATTCCGATAACACCGAAAATAGTTATAATAATTCCCGCAAGCAGTTGCAACATTCTTACCACCGTTTCACAATATAGTAATTCCGCAAAAGCGGTTTATTACATTTTATGTGAGGTTGCAAGTTCTTGCTAAATAAAAAGACCGTCCGGCCGAAAAACCGCCCGTCCGGTCTTGAATTATCTGTTATTTTTCAACAATTTCAACGCTTTCTGTGCTTATTTTAATCATCCAAGCGCGATATCGAGGAGCAACAGAAACCGTAATCGGTTTTTCCTTGCTCAAGGAAGCACAGTCAACAGACAAGGTTAAATGCTCTGCTTTGATTTTTTTAATATCGCTCGCATTACCACATAAAGTTATTTTAATGGTACCGGTATAATTAACCACGTACTGCTTGTCTCCGGTATTGACCATTTTAATAACCGAAGGATCAACTGATATCACTTTACTTACTGAAAGCTTGCCTTCAAAATCAAGCACCACGATAATCTCTTCGGTACCGTCGGTAATCTCAACTCCCCCATCGAGAATAAAAGAACAAATAAAGGAATTTTCATTCTTATTGATCTGCTTGAAATCAATTGGGGAAAGGTTGATTCCTTCCAAAATAAGTTTATCAATACTTTCGGCAGGACCTTTAACCTCAATAAATTCTATCTTAGATTTCGACTTGGTACGCTCATCGTTACGGAACAACTCAAACGGCGGCATGCCACTTTCCGACTGAGCGTAATATTGAGGCATATTAACAAAAGTTGGAACGATCTTTACAAATGCACGTTTGTAGACCACAACTCTCAAATAATATTCGGTTGTATACCCCAACGAACTTGCATCGACTTTATTACCCAAAGCATCATAGAAAACGAGTTCAACATCTTTGAAGGTTTGTGATTCTGATGAAATTTGGGGTGTTGTTAAAATAGGCTTGGCAACCGCTTTGCTTATTATCGAAACAACTTCCGAAGGACCTGTTATCTTGATTGTAGAAATTTCAGTGCTGTCAGATTCATTGCGAAGTTTGCTCTTAACAGCGTCTATTTCACAACCTTCTGCGAGATACTGCTCATAATTAGAGGTGTCTACCTCAACGGGGATATCAGCAGATGTGTTATAGTCGTAAACAACCTGAATTACCGAAGGAGAAATGCTTACAACCTCACAGTCGGTTTTATTAACAGTTGCAGAAAAAGTCAGCAAATATGTTCCCGGTTTTGAAACCTCAGCA
>JAZNEE010000042.1:0-10255 GCA_045588405.1 Acutalibacteraceae bacterium | reverse complement strand
ATTATCTATTGCATTTTTTAAGAAAGGTTTAGATATTATGGGTTCTTATCTACTCGGAATACACGTGCCTCACAGAAAAGGCACAAAAGACAGTCCCGTTGTTCGTATGAACTGCCCCCAAACCGTAAATATACCGATGTCTATGCACATTGGCAAACCTGCTACCCCCACCGTTAAAGTTGGCGACTTGGTTAAAGTTGGCACCAAAATCGGTGAGGCTAACGGATATATCTCGTCCAACATTTATTCAAGTGTATCGGGCAAGGTTATCAAATTAGACGAATATGTGATGTTCAACGGTTTAACCTCTACCTCGGTTGTTATTGAATCCGACGGAGAAATGACTGTGGATGAATCGATAGCACCTCCCACCGTAAATAGTAAAGAAGATTTGGTTGAAGCTGTTAAAAACGCAGGCATCGTCGGTCTTGGCGGCGCAGGTTTTCCAACCCACGTCAAATTAGACGTTGACCCCGAGCGCATTGACTACCTTATCATAAACGGTGCCGAATGTGAACCTTATGTTACAAGCGACACTGTAACAATGCTCACTCGTGGTGACGATATGGCATTCGCACTTAAAGAGCTTAATCGTCATCTTGGTATAAAGAACGTTATTATCGGTGTTGAAAACGCTAATAAAAAATCAGCAGCAGCCATGCAACAACTTGCACAGTCGATTGAAGGCTTTTCCGTTAAGGTTAAAGTCCTTCCCGATGTTTATCCTCAAGGTGGCGAAAAGGTTTTGGTATACCACACCACCGGTCGCAGAATTTTAGCCGACAAATTACCTATTGACGTTGGTTGTATTGTGCTTAACTGCACTTCGCTTGCAACTATCGGCAGTTATCTTAAAACAGGTATGCCTCTTGTTGAAAAATGCGTAACGGTTGAAGGTGGCGCTGTGAGACAGCCTCAAAACGTTATTGCTCCTATCGGTACTTCGTTCAATGATTTGTTTGAGTTCTGCGGTGGTTTGACATCTAGGCCTGCAAAACTTATCTATGGTGGCCCAATGATGGGTATTACCGTTAAGAGCGCTGATGCTCCTATTCTTAAAAACACAAACGCCATTTTGGCTTTGACCAAGAAAGAGGCTAAACTCCCCAAAACAACCGCTTGTATCCGTTGTGGTGCTTGTGTTAACACCTGTCCGTTCGGTTTGGCTCCTGTAAGCATTGCCCAAGCTTATGATAAAAAAGATTTGGATGCGCTTGTTTCACTTTCGGTTAAATCGTGCATGGAATGTGGTTGCTGTAGCTTTGTTTGTCCTGCCAACCGTCCGCTTGTGCAAATAAACAAATTATCTAAACAATTTATCCTTGAAGAAAGCAAGAAGGAGGGCAAAAAGTGATGAGTTCTTTAACTAATATTGCAGTTTCTCCGCATATTCACAGCGGTAAATCGACCTCGGGCATTATGCTTGACGTGATTATCGCTTTATTGCCCGCAACCGCAGCCGGTGTTTTGATTTTTGGTCTGCGTGCACTTTTGGTAATTGCCGTTTGTTTGGTTTGCTCGGTTGGATTTGAAGCGCTTTTCAATCTTATTGCAAAAAAAGATCAAACTATAGGTGATTTATCTGCCGCTGTTACAGGTTTGTTGTTGGCACTCAATTTGCCTGCAGGCATTCCGTTGTGGCAATGTGTGATTGGCTCGTTGTTTGCAATTATTGTTGTAAAATGTTTGTTTGGCGGTATCGGTCAAAACGTTGTAAACCCTGCCATAACCGCCCGTGTGTTTATGATTGTTGCATTCGGCTCTATGACCGTTGCATCCTTCCCCGCTACCGTTGACACCGTTTCGAGTGCAACACCGCTTGCAACCGAAATCAAACCTTCGTTGCTTGACTTGTTCTTTGGCAACTATGGTGGTGCAATCGGCGAAACCTGCACCGTCGCCTTGCTTTTGGGTGGTGTTTACTTAATTGCCCGCCGTGTTATTAGTTGGCATATCCCCGTTTTGACTATCGGCACAGTTTTCGTTTTCTCATTGTTAATGCAAGGCTTTGATTTCACAGCCGCTTTGTCCCTTATTATGTCGGGTGGCTTGTTCATCGGCGCTTTCTTTATGGCAACCGATTATACCACCTCGCCTTCAACACCTTGGGGCAAAGTTATTTTCGCTATCGGCGTCGGTTTGATAACCTGCTTGATCAGATATTTCGGAACCTACCCCGAAGGTGTTTCATTTGCCATCTTGTTTATGAACATTTTAAACCCTTATATCATTCGTTGGACAAGACGCAAGATATTTACAGTAGGAGGTAAGAATGATGACAAGTAAAATCAAGAATCTCGTTGTTTTTATTTCAATTTGTACTGTTGTCACTTTGCTTCTTGCAGCTACAAACTTTATTACTTCACCGAGAATTAAAAAGAATGCCGAAACCAGTGCCAACAAGGCTCTTTTAGAAGTTATGCCCGAAGGTATGGGCTTTGAAGTGATGGATATATCATCCTACACCCTTCCTGCCACCGTTAAAGAGGTTCATAAAGAGACCTCGGGCAAGGGCTATGTTGTACAACTTGTCACCACAGGTTATGATACCGATATGGTTATTATGTGCGGTGTATCCAGTGACGGCATTATTACAGGTGCTGTTTGTGTTTCTTCAAAAGAAACAATGGGTAAACAAAAAACCTATGGTGAAAACTTCAAAAGTAAAGATTCCACCGGTGTTGATGCCGTTGAAATTATTTCGGGTGCTACCAAAACCACCGAAGCTTATAAAAACGCTATCAAAGATGCTCTTAACACCGCTATCATTTTAGGCGGCGGCTCGGTTGATATCCGTACCGAAGAGGAGATTTTTGCCGATAATTTGAACGCGGCTTTCCCCGACGGTGAAAAAGCATTTGAAAAAGTTTTCCTTGTTGAAGTAGTTGAAGGCTTTGACGCTATTTATAAAGCCACTAACAATAAGGGCTATGTATTTGTGAACGGTGAGCTGTTTGTTGGCGTAAAGACCGACGGCACTGTTGTAACCGAAGGTGTATCTGACACCGCAATATACCAAGACGCTGTTGCAAAGATAGAATCAACAACCTTTGAGGATATTGATTTTTCGGGCTATACGGAGTTAAGCGAATTTGTTGTTTCGGCCAAGAAGACCGCAAGCGGTAACTTTGTTGTTGAAACCATGGGCGAAGGTTACGGCATTAATGGAGAGATCGTGTATGATAAAAAGCCTTCCAACGAGCCTATCATAGTTAAGGTTTCTATGACCGCCGACTATAAGATATTAGATTGTATCACTGTTTTTGAAGCCGAAACCGACGGAATCGGAGATGCTTGTGCAAACGAAAGCTTCTACGGTCAGTTTGTTGGAAAAACGGAAGAAAACTACACCGAAATTGACGCAATCAGCGGTGCAACACTTACCACCGACGGCTATAAACAGGCAATCCAGCGTGCATTTACGGCTGTTAAAACCTTGAACGGAGGTGCCAAATAATGAGTCAAAAATCATCGCTTTCTGTTTTGACTAACGGAATTATCAAAGAAAATCCCGTTTTGGTGCTCATTCTCGGCACCTGTCCTACCCTTGCAACCACCAGCACTGTTAACGGAGCTGTTGGTATGGGACTTGCCGCATTGGCGGTTTTAGTATGTTCAAACGTGTTTATATCACTTCTCCGCAAAATTATACCCGAAACAATGCGTATCCCCTGCTATATTGTTATTATCGCAGGCTTTGTTACCATTGTTAAAATGATTGTTCAAGCATATTTGCCTTCACTTTACGAAAGTTTGGGTGTTTATCTTGACCTTATAACGGTTAACTGTATCATTTTAGGCAGAGCTGAAATGTTTGCCAACAAAAACGCTGTTGTTGCTTCGGCACTCGACGGTGTCGGCATGGGCCTTGGATTCACCTTGGCTTTGACAGCAATGTCCACCATCCGCGAGGTGTTTGGTTCTGCTTCCTTTGCCGGAATGGCCATTCCGTTCTTGGAGAACTATAAGATTGAGTTCTTGACCAAAGCTCCCGGCGGTTTGCTTGTATATGGCTTGTTGATTGCGTTGATTTATTTTGTAACAAAGGGCAAATTCCCTAAAAAGACATCCTTTTCTTGTAAAGGTTGTCCTCATTCGGGCTCTTGCAGTGCATCTGTTTGCCAAAAGGAAGGAGTTGAGAACTAATGGAAACCTTTAAAGTTTTAATTGTAATTCTTCTGTCCTCTGTTTTGGTTGATAACTATGTTCTCAGCCGTTTCTTGGGTATCTGCCCATTCTTGGGTGTTTCTAAAAAGCTTGACCAGGCAACCGGCATGGGCATTGCCGTAACGGTTGTTATGCTCATTGCCACCGCAGTTACCTGGCCTATTCAGTATTATGTTCTTAACACATTGCACCTTGAATATTTGCAGAACATTGCATTTATTTTGACCATTGCCACCTTGGTGCAGATTTTAGAGGTTGTGCTTAAAAAGTTCTCGCCTTCTTTGTATAAAGGTTTGGGTGTTTATTTGCCTCTTATCACCACCAACTGTGCAGTTCTTGGTGTTACCATTAACAACATCATTGACGGTTACTCATTTATTGAATCTATGGTAAGCTCGCTTGGTTGCGGACTTGGTTTCTTGCTTGCAATGGTATTATTCTCGGGTGTTCGTTCAAAAATCAACGAAGCTAACATTCCTGCACCCTTCCGTGGACTTGCAGTAACCCTTATTGCAGCTTCCTTTGTCTCCTTGGCGTTCATGGGCTTTGGTGGCATTGTTGAAAAAATCTTTGCTTGATTGGAGGGTGCTAAGATATGGAAATTTTGATTGCAGTTCTTGTTATGTTTGCCGTTGCTTTTATAGCAGGCGTTATGCTTCTTGTGTTTTCCCATTTTTTTGCAGTGCCCGAAAATCCTAAAAAAGCCATTATCCGCGAATGCTTACCCGGTATCAACTGTGGTGCTTGCGGTTATAAGGGTTGCGACGACTATGCCGCGGCTTTGGCCGAAAATAATGACGTTAAACCCAATCTTTGCATTCCCGGTGCGCAAAGCGTTGCCGATAAAATCGGTGAGATTTTAGGCGTTGAGGCCGGTGAGTTTAAGGACGTTGTTGCCTTTGTAGGTTGCAACGGCACATGCGATGCCACATTTAAAACCGCTGAATATAAAGGTGTTCAAACCTGTCAAGCCGCTTCTATGATATATAGTGGCCCCAACTCTTGCAGTTTTGGTTGCCTAGGGTTCGGCGACTGTGCTGCCGCTTGTCCTTCCAAGGCAATTTGTCTTGCTGATGGAATTGCCCGAATAGACACCTCGCGTTGTGTTGGTTGTGGAATGTGCGCAAGCATTTGTCCCAAACACATTATCTCTATGGTTTCACAGTACACCGAAACGGTTGTTATGTGTAGCAACAAGCAAAAAGGTGCCGATGCCAGAAAGGCTTGCAAAAACGCTTGTATCGGTTGCAAAAAATGTGAAAAGGTTTGCCCCCATGAAGCTATTACCGTTTCCAACAACTTGGCAACCATCGATTATGAAAAATGCACAAACTGTGGCACTTGTGTAAGCAGCTGTCCCACAGGCTGTCTTAAAACCGTATTCTTCCCCAATATTCCCGAAAATGTTAACGTTTTGGAGTAATATGAAAGAACAAACTACAAATTCTAAAACCTTTGTCAGAAACGATATTATTTTAATAGTCGGTATATTGCTGGTAGCCGCGCTCGGTCTTATTTATTTATTTGTTTTCAGAGCCGAGGGGAATACCGTTAAGGTTACTGTTGACGGAAAAACCTATGGCGTTTATTCTCTGTCCAAGGATATAACCGAGGATATTTACACCGGTGAAAACGGCGAGCATCACAACCGTTTGGTTATAAAAGATGGCAAGGCTTTTATGGAAAGCGCCACCTGTCCCGACGGTATTTGCGTTGCGCATAAAGCGATATTCCGCAATGGTGAGAGCATTGTATGTCTTCCACACAGCGTTGTGATTACGGTTATCACGTCTGAAAGCACTAATGATCCCGATATTATAATTTAGGAGAATGCTCGTGACAAATAAAGCGAAAACCACCGCATTTATAGGTCTTTTCACCGCATTAGCGTTGATACTCGCCTATATTGAAGCAATACTTCCACCTTTATTTTCGGCCATTCCGGGAATAAAAATGGGGTTGCCTAATTTAATTATCGTGTTTTTACTATACCGACGCGGACCCTTATTGGCCACTGTTGTATCATTACTCAGAATCTTACTTATAAGCATTCTTTTTGGCAACGTAATGGCTCTTATATACAGTTTGGCCGGCGGTGTACTTAGTTTAGCAACAATGATCATCTTGCGTCGACTGAAAATTTTGTCGACAGTGGGAGTTAGCGTTGCAGGCGGTGTTACACATAACATCGGACAAATTCTTGCCGCTATGGTACTGCTTGAAACGGCAGAACTTGGCTATTATTTGGTGGTTTTAACCGTGACAGGAACCATCGCAGGAATTTTGATTGGACTCGGCGGTTCTCTGCTTATAAATCGTGTTCCAAAAAATATTTAATTAGTTATCAAAATACATTGATAAATTATTGACAAAGTTATGAATATCGTGTATTATAAGAGCGTAAAATAATTTTCGGAGGATTAAGAAAATGAAAAAAGGCTTATTATTAATTTTATGTCTCGTTTTGGCAATGTCCACAATGTTTGTTGGTTGTAAAAAGGAAGCAGCGCCCGAAACCCTTAAATTCGGTTTTGGCGTTGAAATCAGCGCACCTGCTACTACCGACGCTACCGAAGATAAAGACGGTTCTGGCAAGGTTGATATTACCATCGCAGCAGTTACTGTTGATAAAGACGGTAAAATCGTTGCTTGTGCTCTCGACACTGCAAGCAACACCGTAAACTTTAAAGCTGACGGAAAAGCCGTTGCTAATGCCGAGTTTAAGACCAAGTATGAATTGGGTAACAGCTACAACATGGTTGCTTACGGCAAAGCTTCTAAAGAGTGGTTTGAACAGGCTGATGCATTTGAGGCTTATGTTGCAGGTAAAACTCTTGCCGAAGTAAAGGCTTCGATTGCTGAAGGCAACAAGGGTAACTCCGACGTTGTTAACGCAGGTTGCACCATTATGATTCACGAATTTGTTGGCGCTATCGAAAAAGCTTATAACTCTGCTGCTGATTCTAACGTTGTAGCAGCTAACACTCTTAAGGTTACCGCTGCAACCGAGCAGACCTGCACCGATGCTACCGAAGACAAAGACGGCAGCAACAAGGTTGCTACTACTGTTTTTGCCGCAGCTCTTGATGCAAACGGCAAGGTTGTAGCAGCAGCAAGCGACTGTGTTGAGGTTTCCTTCACATTCGATATCAACGGTGTTTCTACTCTTGATACCACCAAGGCTGTTGTCTCCAAGAAGGCTCAAGGTTATGACTATAATATGAAAAAATACGGCAACGCCGCAAAAGAGTGGTTTGAGCAAGCAGCTGCTTTTGATGCAGCTTGCATCGGCAAGACCGCAAGCGAAATCGCAGGCTTTGTTGCAGAAGATGGCAAAGGCGACGCTGGCCTTAAAGCAGCAGGTTGCACCATTCTTGTTACCGGTTTTGTTAAAGCCGCTTCTAAAATCTAAGTAAGATAACAAAAACTTTATAACACACAAAGGGGAGAATCTTCTCCCCTTTTATTGTCTTGATAAACTTATGAAACAACGAATATTTTGCCTTGTGGTTGCATTTTGCTTGATACTAAGCACATTGCTTTGCTCATGTGCAAAACAGCCACAAACCCCAAAAACTAAATACACAACACATTCAATGGATTATTTCGATACGGTAATATCTATCACCGGCTTTGAAAACAGCCAGGAAGAGTTTGACGCCGTTGCAAACGAAATGTTGGAACAGTTTGGCGAGTATCATCGGTTGTATACAATTTACCACCGCTTTGACGGATTGGAAAATATATGTACTATAAACGAGCTTGTTGACGGGGTGCATCGCACCGTTACGGTTGATCGTCGCATAATCGACCTTTTGGTCTATGCCAAGGAAATGCACACAAAAACAAGCGGTATTATGAACATTGCTATGGGTAGTGTGTTGTCTTTATGGCACGATTATCGCACAATAGGCTCGGACAACCCAGCAGAAGCTTCTCTTCCGCCTATCGACAAGCTCACCACAGCAGCCGAACACACCGATATTAACAATCTTATAATCGATGAGGCTAACAATACCGTTTTTATATCCGATCCGCTTATGAAGTTGGATGTTGGCGCCATTGCCAAAGGTTTTGCCGTTGAGCAAATTACCCTTCTGTTTGAACAAAAAGGCATTACGGGTTATGTTTTAAACGTTGGCGGTAACGTTAGAGCTTTGGGTGGCAAAGCTGACGGAACCGATTGGAAGGTTGGTATTGAAAATCCAAACGGTGGCGATTATCTTTCTTATATAAATATAAGCCGTCAAGCTGTTGTAACCAGCGGTTCCTACCAACGCTTTTATTATGTTGACGGAAAACCCTATCACCACATTATCCATCCGGAAACTTTAATGCCTGCTGAGGGTTATTTATCGGTATCGATTATATGCAACCACTCGGGCCTTGGCGATGCTTTGTCAACCGCGTTGTTCTGCTTGCCACAAAAGGACGGTTTAGCGTTAATCGAGTCTATTGACGGTGCCGAAGCTATGTGGGTCACTGAAAGTGGTGATATAACCTACTCGCCCGGTTGGAGCAATTACACTGAGCAAGGAGAATAATATGTTAGAAGAATTTGTAACACAATTTAAAAACTTTTTATACCCCGTTGCAGAAATATCGGCTCATTTGTTGGAATTGGTCGGCATTATAATCATTATAATTGGTTCTTGCCGTGCGTTGATACGACTTGGACAATGTATGCTTAAAAAGAAACCGTTTCACGTTGTGGTTGATCTTGGCAAAGCACTTTCGTTAGCACTTGAATTTAAAATGGGTGCAGAAATTATTAAGACGGTTATAATCCACGATTTGCAAGAACTTGCAATACTTGGAGTTGTGGTTGTGCTTCGTGCATTGTTATCGTTTATCATACATTGGGAAATGCGATTTGAAGAAAAATCTGACACAGCTCCCCTTCCCGATGACACTAAAAAGTAATAAAACAACGAACCCCCACCATTCTGGTGGGGGTCGTTTTATTAAGGGTAATTATTTGCTGTTCAAAAAAACGCACCGATCAGCTCTACTGGTTTTGGCTCATAACATATTTGCAAGTTTTTCGGCCGTTTGATAGCGTTCGTCGGGATTTACGTTTGTGCATTTACGGACAATTCTGCCGGCTTTCCCTTTTGCCAGTTTTTCGCTGGGATGTTTACCGGTAATCATCACGTTAAGCAGAACACCTACAGCATATATGTCTGTTCTGGCATCGCTTTGCGCTACGCCTAATTGCTCGGGCGAAGCATAACCAACCGTACCCATTATAACGGTATCTTTACTGGCAGAAGAAGTTTTGCGAGCCGCATTGAAATCAATCAAAACCACCCTGCCATCTTTGCCTATCACAACATTTTCGGGCTTTATATCCCTATGCACAAGATTTCTTTCGTGCAAAACTTTAAGCGCGTGGCAAACTGAACGTATAACTTTGCGAGTTCCTAAATAATGATAGTTTCCACTTTCCATAACCTCGGAAATGGTGACGCCCTCAATGAACTCTTCTAAAACAATCTGTCCATCCTCGCAGTTTATAACATCATAAATAAGTGGTAAATTTTGCGCATTGATATTATAAAGTTCTTCATACGCCGAAACTGATGTGGGGAAACTTCTTACAACCATATCCTGCTCGGTTGATTTATTTCTAACCCTCAACACTCTGTAATCATTTTTATCGCTTAGCACAGATACCAAAGAACAAGCATCAAATAGCGCGGTTAAATATTGTTCTCTGTTCATAGCTTTAACCGTTCCATTCTTCATACTCGGCATCATAATTTGATGCACTATTTTTGTAATATCTATAATTTCTGTCGCTACAATTTGCGGAGCAGTGAATTGTTAGTGTTCCATTACGTTTTGATTTTTCGGGGAATGCATTCGATTCGGTATAAATGGCGTTACCCTTGAAATAAATATCGGTTAGATTATAGCAATTTGCAAAAGCATTGTTCCAAATAGTTTTAACCGATGACGGAACAATGACCGTTTTAACGGTGCTGCTGATATTGTCATCACAAAAAGCTAATGCCATAATTGCTACAACTTTTTTGCCATCTAATGTTTCGGGGATTATGTATTTGCCATCCGCAGCGGTCGTTTT
>JAZNEE010000041.1:0-2428 GCA_045588405.1 Acutalibacteraceae bacterium | reverse complement strand
TGAGGTAAATAAATGAGTATATTTGTTATTTTAATGTTTGGTATAAGCCTTTCTATGGATGCTTTTGCAGTTGCCGTTTGTAAAGGATTGGCAATGGAAAAAGCAAGCCTTAAGAACTGCTCGATAGTAGGTCTTTGGTTTGGCTTTTTTCAAGGCTTAATGCCATTTATTGGGTTCTTCTTAGGAAGCCTTTTTAGCACTTTTATTGATAGCTTTGATCATTGGGTTACATTTGTATTGCTTGGTTTTATTGGAGCAAATATGATCAAAGAATCGATGGAAAAAAGTTGTGACGTTAATACTAAAGGCGGTTCTTTGGCATTTAAAGTTATGTTTGTGATGGCTATCGCAACAAGCATAGACGCTTTAGCTGTTGGTGTTTCATTCGCATTTGAAACCGATTTTTGGACTATGCTTTTGGCAGTAATAGTCATTGGTATAACAACCTTTGCTTTGTCGTTTATAGGTGTTAAGGTTGGCAGCATTTTTGGTACTAAATATAAAAACAAAGCCGAGCTTGCCGGTGGCATTATTCTTGTGTTATTAGGCCTTAAATTCCTTTTAGAAGGATTGGGTCTAATAAATCTACCAATATAAAAGAAAACCTCTGTGAATCAAATCACAGAGGTTTTTTCGTTAGTTAATTATTACCTTTTCCCAAAGCTTTTCGAAATAGGTTCTTGTTTCTTCATCAAGGTCGTGGTAATATTCGACTTTAATGTCGTACTCAGGGTAGAGATACGGATCACCTTTACGCGAATATTCCTCATTATCCAAAACAGCTTGGTTAGGAGTTGCATAGCAAATAAATTCAGCATTTGCGAGAGCAACCTCGGGTTCTAACATAAAGTTTATGAACATCAAAGCCGCTTCATAGTTTTGCGAGCAACTTGGAATGCACATGGCATCAACAAAAATGTTTGTACCTTCCTCGGGATAAATAAACTCAAGGTTTTCGTTAACCTCTTGCATAGTGAGGAAGTCACCGGCGTAATAGGGGGCAATTGCAGCATTTCCTGCTTCCATCTTATTAAATACTTCATCCATAACTCTGCCTTGTAAGAGAGGATTCTGTTCAATAAGTCTGTTTGCAGCCTTGTCCCATTCTGCTTTATCGGTTGTGTTAAGATCAATACCTAAATTAAACTGTGCAATCATAAAAGCATCGCGAGAGTTGTTAAAGTTGAGGATTTGACCTTTATACTTTTCGTCCCACATAATGTCCCAACCTGTTGGGGTTTCTTTAACAATTTCTTTATTGTAAATGAGACCAACCATACCAACAGAATAGGGAACAGTGTATTTGTTTTCGGGGTCGTAATATTGACCTTTGTAATCGTCAATTATGTTTTTGTAGTTAGGAACCTTTGAATAATCAATTTCTTTAAGCATTCCTTCTTTGGCCATACGTTGAATCATATAGTCGGAAGGAATTATAACGTCGTAGGCAACCGATTCGCTTTTAAGTTTGGCATACATAGCCTCGTTGCTTTCATAGGTGGAGTAATTAACCTTAATGCCTGTAAGCTTTTCAAAAGCACCTATAACGTCAAGAGCACCCTCAGCACCATCGGAAATATATTCACCCCAGTTAAACACGTTAAGTGTTGTGCCTGCAAGGTGTTTTGAGTATTCAGCCTCAACAGTAACCTCGGTGTTGGATTCACCAAAGCTTGTCATAACAAATAGTGAGACTATAAGCAAAACAGCAATAACAGAACATATTATTTTTTTCATTTCTTAAGTCTCGCTCCTTTTTTATCATTTTCTTCGCTTTGAATGATATTAAGAAGTATCATAAGAACGAGAATAATTATGAACATAATGCTTTCAAGGGCATAAACGTCGGGTTTCATTGGCTTTCTTGTCATTGAATAAATGAGAAGAGGCAATGTTTGGAATGTGCCATTTGTAAAATAGCTGATAACAAAATCGTCAGGCGACATTGTAAATGCCATAATAAAGCCAACGATAATTCCGGGAGTGATAGAAGGAAGAACAGCCTTGAAAAATGCCTTTATCGGTGAGCAACCAAGGTCCATAGCAGCTTCGGTCAAATGCTCGTCGGTCTGTTTTAACTTGGGCAATACGTTAAGAATAACGTAAGGCAAGCTAAATGTGATATGTGCAATCAAAATAGTGAAAAAGTTGACCGAGTTTGCAATAGAAAGCATCTTGCCTACAAAAACAAACATAAGCATTAACGAAATACCGGTTACAACCTCGGGGTTCATAAGAGGAATATTGGTTACCGACATAACGGTGCTTTTAAGCCATTTTTTGCGTAATTTTGAGATACCAACAGCAGTAACTGTACCCAAAACAGTAGCGATAACCGATGACAAAACAGCTAAAATCAAAGTGTTTCTGAGTGCTAAAAGCAAATCACCGCCATAAAGGAACAGGTTTTCATACCAACGAAGTGAAA
>JAZNEE010000040.1:0-2624 GCA_045588405.1 Acutalibacteraceae bacterium | reverse complement strand
GGGTTACTACACAGGTGAAGTAAAAGAAATCAGCAGAACAGCTTACTCTACAGGACTTCGTTCTAAAGTTAACTGCTATGGTGCTAACGATGTTACAGAGGGTGTTGCTATCATGCATCTTGAAGGCGTTGACGTATCTATCACAGGTAACTCAACAAACCCAACAAGATTCCAGCATCCTGTTGCAGGTACATACAAGAAGTGGGCTAACGAGAACGGTGTTAAGTACTTCTCCGTTGCTTCCGGTGGTGGAACAGGTCGTACTCTCCATCCCGATAACATGGCTGCCGGTCCTGCTTCCTACGGTATGACCGATACTATGGGCCGTATGCATTCTGACGCTCAGTTCGCAGGTTCTTCTTCTGTTCCTGCCCACGTAGAGATGATGGGTCTTATCGGTGCTGGTAACAACCCAATGGTTGGTATGACTGTTGCTTGCGCAGTTGCAGTTAACGAAGCACTTAATAAATAAAATTTCATAAGACTTTGTAAGGGAGGGTCTCTGTGCCCTCCCGTTTTCTTTTATAAAAACTTAAAAACCGAAGTCACCTTTTATAGTGACTTCGGTTTTAAGTTTTAATTTTAATCTACCTATTATTAATCTATATTACTATAAACTACTAATGAGTAAGGTGCAAGGGTATCAGAAATTTTATTATCAACTGTAATTTCGCCAACGGGGGCTAGTTGTTTTGCGTCTGCATTAGGTTCAATGGTTGCGGGGTCATAAACTCTCTTTTGAAGCTTAACTGAGCCTAAAGACTGACTTAAATTAAGCTCAAACTCTCGTTCACCATCAAAGGTATTTACAACAGCAATACCGATTTTACCCTCAGGTGATACGGTAATGGCGCCAAAAATTGGCTCACCATCCTTAATCTCATAAACCTTTGTGCCTTCGCCTCCGCCCGTATAGCGGAAAAGAAGACCTGTAGAATAGAATGATGGATAAGGTGTTGTATCTCTCATAAGATTTGGCATAACGCCCCAACGGTGATCGCCATCATACCAACAGTCATGATTTTCTTCGTGGTTATTTGGCCATTGTTGGTCAAACAAAGTCCACATAATACTTGACTGAGAGCCTGAAGTCATAAGAGAGATGGTTGCAGTTGCAAGCTTGGTTGCGTAATATGGGTCATAATGCTTGTCAAAATAAGCACCGTTAACGTTATATTCGTCAAACCAAAATTCCTTGCCTTCGGGAAGATACTTCATAGCAGTATTTACCCAACGATGCCAGTCGTGATATTCGTTTGAAGCAACGTATGGGCTTGCCATTGCAATCCAACCCCACTTATACTTATCAAAAAAGCTTCTAATAGGACGAGGGTAGTAGAAATCGGGGTCTGAAAAATCACTGTTCTTAACAAGGTTTTTGTCATCACCTTTTTTGGTTACAATAACCTGCTTTATGTAAGCACCCATATTTGGCTGCTTGATATCACAAAAAACGCCAACAGAAATTTCTTCTAAATCGCCTGTATTAAAGGTATGAGAGAGTTCTGCCCAATCTTCAGGAATTAAGGCTGCATCCAACATTTTTGTGGAGTTAATATTAATTCTTGGGGTTGGACTGCCGCCGGCTGAAATATAATTTTTTTCAAAAAATTCATTTGGATTAAAGGCGCCAAAAAGCATATGTCCACTTATGTATTTATCATTTTTTGGAAAACCTTTAACGATTATTTTCATCTCATAATCAGTATCAGGCTCTACTATAATATTTTGCTGAATTCTAGCACCTGCACATTGAAATACTACGCAACCCTCACCATTTTTAAGTCCTGAATCTTCACTTGCCCAACCTGAAAGATAATTGTGGGTTGAGAAAATATCAATATAATCTTTAATTCTTGGGGCAACATGTTTTAACATTTGGGAATCTGTTGTGGATCCTTCATTAGGACCAACAAGCTTAACTAAATCACGAATACCTGCTTTAACAAGTCCGTTATGCATAGCTTCGGTAGCGGCGCACCAAGTATCATAAGGGTGTGTATAACCTTTTAAAACTCCGATAAGACTGCCTTGAGGTTCGGTAAACATTAAAACGTATTTAACATTGGTAAGACCTTTTTCAATAATCAAATATTTTAGGGACTCTACCATCCATTCTACGTATTTATCCATAGCCTCGTCTGGATCCATTTCGGCTCCGCCGGGGATTTTGTCATTCCAACCGGTTCCGGTTATATCGCCTGGGTTACACCAGCCTGCCTGAATAGCAACGTCAATTCCCCTTTTATAAAGGCGCTCGCACCAGCGTGTAAAGCAGTTCATATTATGAGTATCAAAATTCCATTTGCCTGTTTCTTCGTTAAATTCTGCATATCTTCTGTACATTGTACGGACAATTTTCACACCGATTTCGGCAGCGCGGTCTGCCTCAAGTTCTGCCTGCTCCTCGGTATAAACACGATCTTCGTGATCGTTCATACCTGCGTAACCGTGAAATACAGCCGCATTACCGACAAAATTGCTATGAACAGGATTATTCAAATCTGCATTTAGAATGTATTTTGACATTATAAACACACCCTTCCATTGTTCTTTTCTACATTATAAACAATAATCACTATATAGTCAACAAAAAATACATTATTATTGACTTTTTTATTATA
>JAZNEE010000039.1:0-8024 GCA_045588405.1 Acutalibacteraceae bacterium | reverse complement strand
TTTCTGTGGAATCCTCATCGCAAAACTTAACGCCCTGCAAAAGCGAATCGATATAAAGCCCGGTGCCACCAACAAGAATGGGTAATTTGCCCTCTTTTAAAACCTTGTCAATCGCTTCGTTAGCTTTGTTTATAAACTCGGCGACCGAAAACTTTTGATCGGGTGACAAAAAGCCTACAAGGTGGTGCTTAACACCCATTGTTTCTTCATCGGTCGGTGCCGCTGAAGCAATTGGCATATTGTTATAAACCTGCATTGAATCAGCCGAAACAACCTCACCGCCGAAATGCAAGCCAACCTTAACGCCCAAAGACGTTTTGCCCGAAGCGGTAGGCCCCACAATACAAATAACCTTATGTTTCGGCATTACTGTATCCTTCCAAACTGTTTTTCAATCTCGCGTTTTTTAAGTTCAATTGCAACGGGACGTCCGTGCGGACAGTACATAATATCTTTATCGGCAAGAATTGCTTTAGCAAGTATTTCAAGTTCCTTTGGGGTTGAAATATTACCCGCTTTAACGGCAGCGCGACAAGACATTGTTTCATAAAGTCTTTCAAGACGCTCTATTTCAACGTCGCGTTTAGAAGAAAGGCTTGCAGCCGCTTCTAAAATCAAGGCTTCAACGTCTTCGTCGATAAGGGCTGACGGCACAGCGCGGATTATAACCGCACCGTCACCAAAATCCTCAACCTCGAAGCCGGCTTTTTTCAGTAACTCAACGCTTTCGATAATTATAGTGTAATCTTCCTTGCCAAGCGCCACCCTCTTAGGTGCCAACAACAGTTGAGAGAAATTGGTTTCGCTGTTTTTAAGCTTGTTAAAAAGCATTCTTTCGTGTGCAGCGTGCTTATCAATAAGGTAAAGACTTTCTCCCTTTTGAACAAGTATATAGGTTGCAAAAGCCTCTCCGATATAACGAATATCCTCTTCAACTTCTGTGGCAGTTTCTGTCACCGAAGCCTCGTTTTGCATTGTAACCGCAACGGGTTCACTTACCGACGGTTCTTGCTGAAATTTAGGCGGTTCTTTAACCTCAACAACCTGTTTCGGTTGTTCACAATTTGCCTTTTTCAAGGCCTCAACAGCCTTTTCATAAGAACTGAGCTGTGGCTCATTAGTTTTTTCTTCCACCACGTCAGCCTTTGGCTGTTCTTTTGGTATTGCAGGCACTTCAATTTTAAGTCCCACACCCAATTTAGGTTCGCTCATTTGAGGTTTTTGATTTTTAACCGCATTTGCAATCATTTTTTCATATTGCTGCAACGGTTCGGCCTTCGACTTGTTGAATTCGGGCAACACAGTCTGTCTGTATTCCTCGGTGGTCATTCGGATTTGCTTTTTGGTCTCGGGCAGTTTCATTTCGGGGCGTTCATCACCCTTTGATAAAGCATTTTTAATGCCGTAGTGAACACAATCAAAAATGCGACGGTCATCCGAAAATCTGACTTCCGTTTTGGCGGGATGAACGTTGATATCAACCGCACCGAAAGGCACTGTCAAATGCAAAACCGCGGCGGGATAACGTCCCACCATTGCCGAATTTTTATAAGCAACGTCCAAAGCCTGGGCAACGGTGCCCGAACGAACGTATCGACCGTTAAGAAAAACAAATTGCGCGTTTTTCTTGGGTCTGCAAGCGGTGGGTTTACAGGTGTAACCCCAAACTCTGATACCGCCGAGTTCAAAATCAACAGGAATAAGCGTTGCGGCAAATTCCCTTCCGCAAACGGCATAAATAGCCGACAAAAGCTTGCCGTCACCGGGGGTTGCCAAAACATTTTTTCCGTCACGGATAAATTTAATCGAAATCTCGGGATGTGATAAAGCAATGTGGTCGAGTATTGCTCCAACTGCAGTACCCTCTGCAACATCCTTTTTAAGGAATTTCATTCTTGCGGGGGTGTTAAAGAAAAGGTCACGAATAATTATGGTTGTTCCATCGGGGCATCCCGCGTCATCAACCGTTATGCCGTTGCCACCCTCACTGCGATAGACCGAACCAATCTCGGCCGATTTAGTTTTGGTTATCATTTCAACTCTCGACACCGAGGATATTGCCGCCAAGGCTTCTCCTCTAAACCCAAGCGTTGCAATAGCGTTAAGGTCATCCTCTCGGCTTACCTTACTTGTTGCGTGCCTTAAAAATGCCGTTGCAACAAAATCACGGTCAATTCCGCAACCGTTATCGGTAACGCGCATAAAGGTTACACCGCCGTTTTTAATTTCAACGGTGATTTGGGTAGACCCCGCATCTATTGAATTTTCAACCAATTCTTTTATAACCGAAGCCGGTCTTTCAACCACCTCGCCTGCGGCGATAAGCTCGGCAACCTGCTTGGGTAACACTTTGATTTCAGGCATTACGAAGTCCTCCCTTCAAAAAATTAAAGTAAAATTATTCCTCAAAAGAGGAAACGAGCAACTGCTCAAATTCGGTAACCATCGGTTCAACATCGGAACGACGCTCTTTATAGCAAAACAATGAAAACAAACCAAACAATGCTATGAGCAAAAGCGGTATGTAAAGAGCGAGGTGAATGGGTAAGCGCATCATAAACTTGAAATAAACAAGCGCCGCCGCGCCAACGGGCACTGCAAAGCAAATGGCAGACAAAATTTTTGTGTAAACGCTGATGAGTCGGTCATAAACAAAAACATATTCGATTTTGGTCATACCTTCTTCAATTTCGGTAACCTCAACCAAAAGGCAATAGCTTTCATAAGTATCCCTTTTGTCGGCACGGAATTTATATTCAATTTTGAAAACACCCGTTTCACGGTTTACACTTGAAACAAGCCTTGTACCTTCCGCGTTTGCAAAGGTGTTTTCAAAGGTGTTCATAACCTCTTCAAACGGCATTTCAAGAACAGCGTGGCGTTTTTTGCCCACCTGTTTATATCTTCCACCCAATTTCATAAAAGTTCCTCCACACAAAAATCAAACTTCTTTGGCTTTTTTGACAAAATCATTAAGCACTGTCATACACTCGATAGGAGTCAGAGTGTTGACATCAAGCAATTTCAATTCTTCTAAGATTTGACGGGCACCGTGAAGTTCAAAGGTCATCTGCATTTCTGCCTCGTCACCTGTGATTCTATAACCCGAACCTGCGCCTTCACTTTCCAAACCTTCCAAGATTTCCTTGGCTCTTTTGATAACAGCATCAGGGATTCCCGAAAGTTTGGCAACCTCAACACCGTAGCTGTCATCGGCACCGCCTCTGACAATTCTGCGAAGGAAGGTTATATCGTCGCCGCGTTTTTTAACGGCAATATTATAGTTTTTAACACCGTCAATCTGGTCTTCCAAAGCGGTAAGCTCGTGATAATGGATTGCAAACAAAGTTTTTGCACCGATTTTCTTCTTATCACTCACATATTCAAGCACAGCGCGTGCAATCGACATACCATCGTAGGTCGAAGTGCCTCTGCCGATTTCGTCGAGTATCAAAAGGCTTTTTGAGGTTGCGTTTTTAAGAATGCTTGCAACCTCGCTCATTTCAACCATAAAGGTGGACTGACCCGAAGCCAGATCATCCGATGCACCGACACGGGTAAAAATAGCGTCGGTAATAGAAATATCTGCCGATTGTGCGGGAACGAAGCAACCGATTTGTGCCATAAGGACGATAACGGCAACCTGTCTCATATAGGTCGATTTACCCGCCATATTGGGACCGGTTATAATCGCACAACGGTTAGCGCCACAATCAAGCACTGTATCGTTAGGAACAAACGGCATAGAACTTAAAAGCTCAACAACGGGATGTCGTCCGTTCACAATGTTAAGTGTGCCGTTGGTGTTAAGAGTGGGACGGCAATAGTTGTTTCTGACCGACACCTCGGCAAACGACGCCAAAACGTCAGTAAGCGCTAATGCGTCGGCAGTTTTTTGCACACGTTCAAGCGCATCGGCAACGGTTTTTCTGATTCCGTCAAAAATCTGATATTCCAACCCTGCACTGCGTTCCTTGGCACCTAAAACCCTTGCCTCAATGTGCTTTAACTCGTCGGTGATAAAGCGTTCGCAGTTGGTGAGAGTCTGTTTTCTTATGTAATGGTCGGGCACCATATCCTTGAAGGAATTGGTGACCTCAATATAATAACCGAAAACCTTGTTGTAACGAACTTTCAAGGTTTTAATGCCGGTTTTTTCTTTTTCTTCGGCCTCAATATTTGCAATTATATCGGTGCCGTTTTCCATATCGGAACGAAGTGCATCAAGCTCTTCGTTATAACCTGTTTTAATAATTCCGCCTTCACGAACCGAAAAAGGAGGTTCTTCAACAACCGCATCGTCGATAAGCGCTCTCAAATCCTCCATAACGTCGATATCGTTTGCAGCGGCACTTAACATTCGGCTTTTAAGCCCCGACATTTGGCTCTTTATATAGGGCAACTTTGCAAAGGTTTCGCAAAGTGAGCGCAACTCTCTACCACCCGCAGTTCCGTAAACAATACGGGTCATAAGTCGCTCAATATCCTTTATCCCTAAAAGCGCCTCGCGTATTTCACCGCAAACAAGCGTGTTGGAAACAAGTTCCTCAACGGCATTAAGCCTTGATTCGATGGTCATTCTTTCCATCAAAGGCTGTTCTAAAAATCTGCGGATAAGACGTTTACCCATAGCGGTACGGGTTTTATCAATAACCCACAAAAGCGAGCCTTTTTTATCCTTGCTTCGCATTGTTTCGCAAAGTTCAAGATTACGCATTGCGGTAATATCAACCCTCATAAACTCGCTATCGGTATAGATATTAATGTCGGATATTCTTTCAAGACCACTCATTTGGGTCTTTTTAAGATAACCGATTGCCGCACCCAAAACCCTTAAAGGCATTGAACCCGACACAAAACCCTTTTCACTGCTCGAACTGATTTTAAACTGTGAGCAAACCTCCAACTCGGCAACACCCTCGTCGAAGTTTTCCTCGGGCAAAATAGTAACACAGCATTGCAAACGGTCTTTAACAAAAGTAGTAAGCTGTTTTTTCTCAGAAAACGCGTTGACTGTAACAATCTCTTTTGGATTGAAACGTCCAAGCTCGGCAATAACTCTTTGCTCGGCATCACTACCCTTGATTTCGGTAATGTTAATATCACCCGTTGAAGCATCGGCAAAACAGACACCAAAGGTGTTGCGCTCAAAGAAAACTGCAGCAAGATAGTTATTCCTTGCTTCGTCAAGCATACTGTCCTCAAAAACGGTGCCGGGGGTAACAACACGGATAATATCGCGTTTAACAAGCCCCTTTGCAGTTGCAGGATCTTCAACCTGCTCGCAAATGGCGACACGGTAGCCCTTTTCGATAAGACGAGCAATATAAGCCTCACAGCTATGATACGGCACACCGCACATAGGCGCTCTTTCAGGAAGACCGCAATCCTTACCTGTCAGCACAATTTCAAGTTCTTCCGCTGCGGTGACTGCATCATCGAAAAACATTTCGTAAAAATCGCCCACACGGAAAAACAAAAGACAATCCTTATTCTGTTCCTTGATTTCAAGATACTGACGCATCATTGGGGACAGTTCAGCCAATTTCGTTTCCTCCAAATCCTCAAAATACGAGGGATTTTTAATTAGTGGCAACCACCACAGGTAGCACAGCTTCCTGTACAACCCTCTTCGGGTTCGCAGGTTGCAGGATCTTCGCCATCAATCGAAAGCTCAATAATTCCGTTAACCTTTCTCATCATAGACTCAAATTCAGCCTTGGCTTTGTTAAAGGCAATCATCTGCTCGTTGCACATAATCTGAGCATAAAGACGGCGAAGTGTTGCGTTATATTCTTTAACCTTCGACTCGTCCTTATCGTCACCCTTTGCAAGCTCGTTATCAATGCCCATGCTTGCAACGTTGAATTCGCCGATAATTTCCTGAAGTTCTTTATCTGCATCATTGGCTCTTCTTGCTTCAACCAAAGCTTTATATCTTGCATCTTCCTGAATTGCCGCACCCAAAGCGCGTACTGCGTCCATAACGTCCATTTTAAAAATTCTCCTTAAAAAATTATTTATTCACAGCTTTTGCCGTGTAACACCCCATCAAACGAGGTGATTTCTGCATTGACAAACGTGCCTTCTTCAAAGCTTTCGCCATCAAGATGAAGCACTAAATTTTCACTCGATCTGCCCAAGGGAACACCGTTTTCGTGTTCTTCAATAAGCAATCGCACTTTTCTGCCGACGAGCGCTTGGTTGTTTCTTCTTGAAATTTCTTCCTGAACTCTAAGCAACTCTGCAAATCTGCGGGACTTATCCTTTTTTGTTTCGGGGTCGTCCATCTTTTCGGCAGGTGTGCCGGGTCGAGGTGAAAAAATGAAGGTAAACAACGAATAATATTCAACCCTTTTAATGAGTTCGAGCGTTTCGTTAAAGTCTTCCTCGTTTTCACCGGGGAAACCAACGATAATATCGCTTGTGAACTGAATCTCAGGCATAAGCTCTCTTGCTCTGTCGATAAGTTTTAAATAAGATTCTTTCGTGTATCTGCGGTTCATGAGTGTCAAAATTCGGTCACTACCACACTGAACGGGAAGGTGCAAATGCTTTTCAACCTTTTCACACTCGCTCATCGCTAAAAGCAGTTCTTCAGAACAATCCTTTGGGTGTGAGGTCATAAACCTTATCCTAAAATCACCCGGCAAAGCGTTTATTGCCCTGAGAAGTGTCGGAAAATCGGTTTTTTCTTTACAACCACGTCCGTAAGAATTAACGTTTTGACCCAAGAGCATTATTTCTTTGGCACCGGTTGAAAGCAAAAATTTTGCTTCTTCCAAAACTGCCGATTGTTCTCTCGAATGCTCTCTGCCTCTTGTGTAAGGCACAATGCAGTATGAACAAAAATTGTTACAGCCTTGCATAATCGGCAACCATGCCTTAAAAGTGCCGTCACGTCTTATGGGAACACCCTCGACAAAGCCTTCGTCCTTTTCGGGATTTTCAAAAATTCTGGGGCTACCCATCATTCTGCGATAGATAAACTCGGGCAACTTGTGTCTTACGTGGGTGCCAAACAAAATATCAACATACGGATAGCTTTTCTTGATTTTTGTGGCAACTCCGTCTTCCTGTGCCATACAACCGCACACACAGATTATCATACCCGGCCTGCGACGTTTATTCGCTTTTAAAATGCCAACGTTACCGAAAACTCTCAGTTCCGCGTGTTCACGAACGGCACAAGTGTTATAAAGCACCAAATCGGCCTCGTTAAGATCATCGGTAAAGCCGTAGCCCATTAGCTCCATAAGGCCTTTAAGCCTCTCGCTGTCACTCACGTTTTGCTGACATCCATAGGTGTGAACAAAGGCAAGGGGCTGTTTTGCATATCGTTCTTTTATTAATTGACGCACCCTTTCGGCATAGCCAAGTTGCTCCGAAAGTTCTGCATTAAAATCAGTTGTTTTAACAGTTTCTGTCACGGGTTATATCTCTCCATAAAAACACTTGTCCATAATATGTGTTATTATACTCCAAATGCCTTCTAACTTCAAGAGGAAAATGATAAATATATAAATTTATTTATATAGATATAAAAAGGGCAATTTTGAGGGTGTTGAAAATAATAAAAAGAAGGATATCAAAAGCACAAAAAATCGAAATTCGACCATAACATCGACTTCATTTCACCACCTATTTTTATAACTGCAAATGTAAAAAAATCTGCCATGTAAAGCAAATTTGTCCTAAAAATCGTTAAAAAAGGTGTTGACAATAAGATTAAACTGTGTTAATATTTTAGGGCGTTATAGGAATCATCGCATTCCACAAACTTCGCCGACTACTGTCGAACATACGGAGAGGTATCGAAGTGGTCATAACGAGGCGGTCTTGAAAACCGTTTGGGGGCAACCCCACAAGGGTTCGAATCCCTTCCTCTCCGCCATTTAGTTTTATGCAGCTTTGCTGTTTAAATAAAAGAATTTGGCAACTTGGAGTAGTACTCAAGTTGGTGAAGAGGCGCCCCTGCTAAGGGCGTAGGTCGGGTAACCGGCGCAAGAGTTCAAATCTCTTCT
>JAZNEE010000038.1:0-2044 GCA_045588405.1 Acutalibacteraceae bacterium | reverse complement strand
AGATCTCGTAAAAAATACTATAAATTTAAAGTTGGCTTTGAAAAATTCCTAGTAAAAATTCCGCTTATTGGTAAGTTTTTACGTTCTTTAGTGTTCCATATAAAGTCAATGATTAAAAATGCTTTGTATAACAGTAATATTTTTGAATCGTTAGGATTTTATTATATGGGTCCCGTTGACGGACACAATGTTCAAAAACTTTGTGAAATGATGGAAGTAGCAAAAGACTATCAACGTCCCGTTTTGATACACGTCAACACTATAAAAGGCAAAGGCTATGCCCCTGCTGAGGACAATCCCGGCAACTACCACGGTGTTTCGAAATTTGATCCTAAAATTGGAGTTGGTGAAAGTAGTAAGCCCAATTTTTCAACCGTTTTTGGTGAAACGCTTTGCGAGATTGCAAGTGAGGATGACAAGGTTTGTGCTATCACCGCCGCAATGAAGTATGGAACAGGACTAAATTTGTTTGCGGCCGAGTTTAAAGACCGTTTCTTCGATGTCGGAATTGCCGAGGAACACGCTGTTACTTTTGCTGCTGCTTTGGCCAAAAGTGGTTTAAAACCCGTTTTTGCTGTATATTCAACTTTTCTGCAAAGAGGATTCGACCAGATTATTCACGATGCCGCTATTGCAGAGCTTCCTCTGACTTTGTGTGTTGACCGTGCAGGTCTTGTTGGTAATGACGGTGAAACACATCAAGGCATTTTTGACGTTTCTTTTCTGTCCCTTATTCCGGGTGTTAAAATTTATTCACCATCAAGTTATGATGAACTGCGTTCAGTTTTAAAAGAACGTTTTAAAGACCCCAAAGGTGTTGCAGTTATCAGATATCCAAGAGGAAATGAACCCGAGATTGCTTTTGAACCCGATTATAAAACTGAAGAGTTTTCAGTTTTTGGAAATGGCAAAATTGCTTTGTTGTCTTACGGTGTTCAAATCGCTGAATTGCTGCAAGCAAAGCAAGAATTAAGCAAAGATGGTATTGATACTTCTGTGATCGGACTTTCTGTTCTTAATCCTTTAAGCAAAGAATTGATTGATAAACTTTTTGAATATGAAAAAATTGCTTTCTTTGAAGAAGGTATTTCAAACGGTTCAGTTGCCGAAAAGGTTGGTTCTGCATTATTGCAAACCGGGTTTAAAGGTAAATATAAAATTGTTGCTATAACCGATTTTGTTAAACAAGCATCGGTTGAAAGCCAAAGAAAAGCATTTTCGTTAGATAGCAACAGTATTATCAACTTCGTTAAAGAGGTAATGTGATTTGAGTAATAAATTAAGACTTGATTCTGCTGTTTTTGAGCAAGGTTTTTCCGAAAGCCGTGAAAAGGCAAAAACGCTCATTATGGCAGGCGTTGTCTATGTAAATAATCAAAAAGCCGATAAACCCGGCATGACTATTAAGGATGATGACGTTATTGAGGTTAGAAACAATCCTTTAAAATACGTCAGCCGCGGTGGTTTGAAGCTTGAAAAAGCCATGAATGTATTTGGTCTTTCGCTTGATAACTTTATTTGTGCTGATATTGGCGCATCTACTGGCGGATTTACCGACTGTATGCTACAAAATGGCGCTAAAAAGGTTTATTCAATCGATGTTGGTTATGGTCAGCTTGCTTGGAAACTTCGTAGTGATGAGCGAGTTGTAAATCTTGAAAGAACAAATTTCAGATATTGCACTACCGAGCAAATTCCCGATGCACTTGATTTTGCTTCGGTTGATGTATCTTTTATATCGCTTTCTATTATTACACCGGTTATGAGAACATTAATGAAAAACGGTGCGAGAGCTGTTTGCCTTATAAAACCGCAGTTTGAAGCAGGTAGAGATAAGGTTGGTAAAAAAGGTGTAGTAAGAGATAAGGCAGTACATATTGAAGTTGTTGAAAATACTGTAAATATGCTTTTATCCATTGGATTCAGTATTTTAGGCTTAACTTTCTCACCCGTAAAAGGTCCTGAAGGAAATATTGAATATCTTGTTTATATTGAAAAAAGTGATAATGCCGAAAATCTTAGTGGTGTAACATCGGCTGAGGTT
>JAZNEE010000037.1:0-3499 GCA_045588405.1 Acutalibacteraceae bacterium | reverse complement strand
CTTCAACTGCGGCACCCGACGATCTCGACAATACCCTCAAAAGTGTTGAACGAATTGCACTTTTTAACGCGTTTGATTCGTTTATAATGTTCAACGTTTATCCGCAAAGGGCAACCAACCCCGATGATATGGATAAAAACTTTAGCGCGCCCATGCACGAGCAAAATATGGCAGCCTTCCGCCACATTTTATCGCTTTATAAAGAAGGTCATACCCCTTCTGTTTGGGCTGCTTGGGGTACGATAATCGAAAAAAGAGATTATCTCAAAACCTGTGTTAAAGATATGGTCAAAATTGGTGAGGAGTTTGGCACCAAATGGTATACCGCGGGTGCAAAATCCAAGGCAAAAGGCCACCCTCATCACCCGCTGTATTTGAAAAAAGACAGCACCGTAGACGCTTTCGACGATATCCTTACATACCTCGATAACATTTAATTAGTTATCTTTATCGAGCGTTATTGCCCGATTTTCATTGACATATTTGTCGAAAAATGTTATTCTATAAGTGTGTTTTTACACAATGTTTTTTTGGAGGAAAAATATGAGGAGAGACGGAAAAAGGGTTAAGGTTACGGACGGCGAATATGCTGTAATCTCGCACATTATGCCCCAGCGCAACGATGCGATGAATATGATTACTCTTGATATTCCCACCGAACCTATTCAAAATTATTTAAACGCAAAAAGAAAAGAGGGTGTAAGACTCAGCCACTTGTCGGTTATACTTGCGGCGTATGCGAGAACTGTTGCAGAGTTTCCTTTTCTTAACCGCTTTGTTGTAAACAAAACGGTTTATGCCCGAAACGAACTTGCTATTGGAATGGTAGTTCTCAAAAGTGGCAAGATGGATAACGGCACAATGTCGAAGGTTAAGCTTAACCCTGCCGATACCATTTTTGACGTTGACCGCAAAATGAATGAATACATAGAGAAAAACCGAAACGCTGAAGAAACCAACAGCACCGATAAACTTGTAAAAGTGCTTCTTAGCATTCCCGGTCTTTTAAGATTCGGTGTTTGTTGCTTTAAGGGTCTTGATAAGTTTGGTCTTTTGCCCCGTTCGATTATCGATGCAAGCCCGTTCCATGCAAGTATGACAATTTCAAACCTTGCAAGTATCAGAACCAACCACATTTATCATCATATTTATAATTTTGGTACCACCAGCGTTCTTATCACCATGGGCAACACAAGAGAGGTTCCCAAGCGTGATAAAAACGGCGAGATTTATTTTGAAAAATGTATGCCGTTTGGTGTTGTTATGGATGAGCGTATTTGTTCGGGCAGCTATTTTGCCCTTGCTTTCAGAAAGTTTAACAAATACCTTTCTGACCCCACGCTTCTCGAAACACCGCCCGAAAACCCCATTTTCGAAGTGCCTTACAGAAAAAAATAAAAACATAAAAAGCCTTGTGCAACGCACAAGGCTTTTTTATTATATTTTTATCGAATCTGCATATTCGCAAGCGGCAATTGCGGCAACTGCACCGTCACCCGAAGCTGTTGCAACCTGTCTTATGGATTTTGTACGGCAATCGCCTGCAACAAAAAATCCTTCGCGAGAGGTTTTGCAATCCTCCCCTGCAATAATATATCCTCGTTCATCAATATCAACAAGGTCGGCCACAATCTCGTTCTGCGGAATAAGTCCGATAGCAACAAACATACCGTCAAGTGAAAGCTTAGAGGTTTCACCGTTTGCGTTTTTAATAACAATACCCTCAAGCTCTTCTTCACCGATAAGGCTTTCGACCACAGTACCGAGAACTATCTCAACGTTTGCCTTTTGCTTTAATTTTTCTTGCAACTTGGCTTCACCCGTGAGGAAGTCAAGATTTTGGATAACGATAACCTTTTTGGCTAAGTCAGAAAGCAGAATGGCCTCTTGCAAAGCCGAGTTGCCGCCGCCGATTACAGCAACGGTCTTGCCCTCATAAAAAGCACCGTCGCAAACGGCACAAAAAGATATTCCGTTACCAACAAGGTTTTCTTCATTTTTGAGTCCTAAAAGGCGGTGCTTTGCACCCGTTGCGATAATGACGGCCTTGCCCTCAAAATCGCCCGAGTCGGTGTGTACGGTTTTTACTTTGCCGTCGGTAATCGACAAAACCTCGGCACACTCTACATCTGCCTCTTGACTAAGCACCTGCTCAACCAATTTTTCGGCAAACTCGTTGCCTGTGACCTCGGCAAAACCGGGGATGTTTTCTACTTTGGGAGAGTAGGTTATCTGTCCGCCAAACGAACCTTTTTCAATAACCAATGCAGTTTTATTTGCCCTCTTGGCATAGAGGGCGGCGACGGGCCCTGCAGGGCCGCCGCCGACAACTATAATATCATACATAAAATTTACCTTTATGCTCCAAGCATTTTCTTAATATCCGAAACGCCTGCAAACTTGGAAACAACTCCATCCTTAACGATTACAAGGGTGGGAGCCTGCTTGATACCGAAAGCATTTGCCATATCGGCATGCTCGTTGGCAAGCAATTTTTCATACTTAAAGCCTGCTTTATCAAGCAAAGCACAAGCTATTTTACAGTTGGGGCAGGTTGCGGTGGTGAAAAGCCAAACGCCGTCTTCTGCCTTCTTTTCTTCGCATGCACATTCCTTAATTTCGGTTGCTACGCCGTTGCGAGTAAACTTGGAGTTTTCAATATCGTAAACCTTGCGGTCTTTATACTCCTGAGCCTTACCGTCGTTCCAGTTCTGAACAGGACGGTAGTATCCGGTGATTCGGCTGTAAACCTCAGTCTTTTCACCACACTCGGGGCAGGTGTAAACCTCGCCTTGAATGTAGCCGTGGTTCTTACATACAGAATATGTAGGAGACAAGGTGTAGTAAGGAAGCTTGTAGTTTTCGGCAATCTTCTTAACAAGATTTGCAGCTGCCTTCCAATCGGGCAATTTTTCACCCAAAAATGCGTGGAACACAGTACCCGAGGTGTAAAGTGTCTGCAATTCATCCTGAACGTCGAGTGCCGAGAAGATGTCTTCGGTGTAACCAACGGGCAAGTGTGAGCTGTTGGTGTAGTAAGGAGTCTCACCCTCACCACGGCCGGCAGTAATAATGTCGGGATAATGCTTGAGGTCGTGCTTTGCAAGACGGAAAGCAGTAGACTCTGCAGGGGTTGCTTCAAGGTTATAAAGATCGCCGTATTCAACCTGATAGTCAGAAAGTCTTTCTCTCATGTGGTTGAGAACGTCCTTAGTAAACTCCTGGGTCTTCTTGTCGGTAAGGTCGTTGCCCAACCATTTTGCGTTAAGACCAACCTCGTTCATACCAACAAGACCGATGGTTGAGAAGTGATTGTTGAAGGTGCCAAGATATCTCTTGGTGTAGGGGTAAAGACCTGCTTCAAGAAGCTTGGTGATAACTCTTCTCTTGATAGCGAGCGAACGTGCGGAAATATCCATGAGCTTGTCAAGACGCTCGTAGAAATCAGCTTCGTCCTTTGCAAGGTAAGCGATTCTGGGAATGTTGATTGTAACAACGC
>JAZNEE010000036.1:0-9939 GCA_045588405.1 Acutalibacteraceae bacterium | reverse complement strand
TGGCAATCTTGATAATGCCTTCAATAATGTTAATGTTGAACCTTCCGATAAAGTTGAATACGTCTATAAAACCGTTAAAACTGTAATTAAGTTTAATTATGTCACTAAGTATAGTGATAAGCTTGATCGCGGCAAAACCGAGGTAACAAAGGGTAAAAACGGTGAAAAGGAAACCGTTTACGTTACTAAGCTTGTAAACGGCGTCGAACAGGGAACCTCTGTTCACAGCGAAAAGGTTATAACCAAGGCTGTTGATCAGGTTACAACAATCGGCACATATTATGAACTTAAAAATCCTCAGGCTGTTAAGACCAGCGATGATATGAAGTGCATTTCTGAAATTAAGCCTGACAAACCTATCGAGCTTGATGCTAAAGGTCACCCGGTAAACTTTAAAAAGGTTATTACAGGTAAAGGTACTGCTTATTGCAAGGGTACTATCTGTGCAACCGGTGTTAAGGCAAAACCCGGCTATGTTGCTGTTGATCCTAGGGAAATTCCTTACGGCACTAAACTTTACATTGTATCTGCCGATGGTAAGTATCATTATGGTTATGCAATTGCTGCTGATACAGGCGGATTTGCTAAGAACCCCAACAGTAAAATTGTTTCCGATTTGAGATTCAACACTTATAATGAGTGTATCAAGTTTGGTAAACGCAATATCATTATATACGTTATCGGTTAATTGATTAATACCCACCCGAAACTTTGGGTGGGTATTTTTTAAGGGTGGTATTTATGTCAAATAAAAACAGCCTTGCTGAAAGGCTTATTATTTTCGGTGCTTTTGTTGTGTTTGCCGGATTTGTCATTGCGTTGTCTTTGTCCTTGATGCCAAAAGACCTTGCCGACGACAATTCGTCTAATTTAATGTATAAAACCGTTTCAAAACCGGCTTATGTAAGTAGTGACAATGAATCGACTTCAACCGAGAAGGAAGGCATTGTCAACATAAACACCGATTCGGCTGAAAAGCTTATGACCTTACCGGGAATCGGTGAAAAGAAAGCACAAGCTATAATTGATTACCGTGAACAAAATGGTCCGTTTAACAGCGTTGATGATATAATCAACGTTAGTGGAATAGGCGAGGCAACGTTAAATAAAATTAGACCATACATAACAGTTGAATAAGTCTATAAAAAACCCCTAACAGCATTTTAATTGCCGTTAGGGGATTTAATTTTTTATTAAACATTAAAGAGGAAGTGGACGATATCTCCGTCTTTCATAACATACTCTTTGCCTTCGCTTCTGACCAAGCCTTTTTCCTTAGCAGCAATTAAAGCTTTGTCATCATTTCCGCTGGCGATAAGATCATCGAAAGCAACAACCTCGGCACGGATAAAGCCTTTTTCAAAGTCGGTGTGAATTTTACCGGCGGCTTGAGGAGCTTTTGTGCCTTTCTTAATTGTCCAAGCTCTAACCTCGGGTTGACCAGCTGTGAGGTAGGAAATAAGACCCAAAAGTGAATAGCAGGTTCTGATAAGACGGTCGAGACCCGAACTTTCAAGTCCCAAATCTTCCAAGAAAACGGCTTTTTCTTCAGCATCCATCTCGGCAATATCGGCTTCAAGTGAAGCACAGATAGGAAGTGTTTCGGCACCTTCGCTCAAAGCGTGTGCTTTTACAATGTTGTAACGCTCATTTGTGTCAATTCCGCCTTGGAAATCATCTTCACTCATGTTGCAAGCGTAGATAACAGGCTTAGAAGAAAGAAGTTCGATAGTAGAAAGAATTGCGGCTTCGTTTTCGTCGACCTCAACCGAACGTGCTGTTTTGCCCGATTCAAGCTCGGAAATAAGACGTTTTATAAAATCGACCTCGGCCTGATAGGATTTATCACCTTTAAGTGCTTTGTTTGCCTTGTCAAGTCTTCTTTCCAAAATCTCAAGGTCGGAAAGAATAAGCTCTAAATTGATGGTTTCAATATCGCGAAGCGGATCAACCGAGCCTTCAACGTGGATAATATCATCGTTTTCAAAGCAACGTACAACGTGAACAATGGCATCAACCTCGCGGATGTGCGATAAGAATTTGTTGCCCAAGCCTTCACCTTTTGAAGCACCCTTTACAAGCCCTGCAATGTCAACAAATTCGATAACTGCAGGAGTGAATTTAACGGGGTTATACATTTCTGCAAGTTTGTCCAATCTCTTGTCGGGAACCGAAACCATACCAACGTTGGGTTCGATGGTGCAGAAGGGGTAGTTTGCACTTTGTGCACCTGCGTTTGTGATAGCGTTAAACAGTGTGGATTTACCAACGTTCGGTAATCCTACGATACCTAATTTCATAACGGTCTATATCTCCTTTTAAAATCCTTTATTTATCAAGGTTTTTGATGCCCCGGTGTTTCCATATACACATTTGATACGGTTGCGGTGGGAAATCTTTCGTCAAATAATAATACAATACTATACCACATTAGCTTATTTTTTTCAATAGGAATTAGCGAATATATGTTATTGATTTATTGTTTTTAGATGTTAGTGAAATTTTATTGTCACGACTTTTATTTTCAAGTCGTTGTCAATGCAATTGTTTTATGTTATAATACAAAAAATGCTGGCTTTTTTGTATTATAACAATTTTCTGAGGAGATGCAGTAATGTATAAAAAAGAAACAAAGTTTTCTTTTACTAACAAGATGTCGCTGTGGGTTGCAGGGGTTCTTGTTGTGCTGTTTTTGGCTGTGGCGTTGTTCTAAAAAATTTATAAAATAAATTCAAGACAGTAACGCTTATTTTGTTACTGTCTTGATTTTTTACGCAGTATTTTTCTCTCCATTTTTATAAATATTAATTTTTTTAAAAAAGATTAAAAATAACTCTTTAAAAAATAAAAATTATACTGTATAATAAAATAAATATGTGTGGAAGTATGTTTTTCGCAAAAAAGAAAGGGGATTTTGAGGTTTGAGTTCACCTTATTCTGTCTCGCTTGCAAAAATCACAAAGAATTTCAAGCTTGAAACGGTTTATCTTCCTGCACCGGCAGAGAATATTTATATATCCACGGTAGAGGTTAACCGTCCGGGCTTGCAGTTTGGCGGATATTATGAGTTTTTTGATAACACCCGTATACAAATTATTGGTAAATCCGAGGAAGCTTTTTTAAATCAGTTCCCTGAGGATGAGTATTTAAAAAGGGTTGATGCCTTTTTTGCATCAAAACCTGCGGCTGTTATTATTTCACGTGACCTGTCTGTTACCGATGCTTTTAGAAACGGTGCTGAAAAAAATGAGGTTCCGCTTTTGAGAACTGCTGACGCAACATCGGATTTTATGGCTTCTTTGATTTCGTTCCTTAACGTTGAATTGGCACCTAGAATTACCCGTCACGGTGTTTTGGTTGAGGTTTATGGCGAAGGTCTTTTGATTGTTGGTGAAAGTGGCGTTGGTAAAAGTGAAACCGCTATTGAACTTGTTAAAAGAGGCCATCGTCTTATCGCTGACGATGCTGTTGAAATTCGTCGCGTATCTTCAAGGTCTTTGGTTGGTTCAGCTCCGGAAAATATACGTCATTTCATTGAACTTCGCGGCATAGGAATTATTAACGCACGACGTATATTCGGTATCGGTGCTGTTAATCTTACTTCAAAAATCGATTTGGTTATAAACCTTGAACCTTGGGATTCGGATAAGGTGTATGACCGCATGGGTCTTGAAGAGCAAACTACCGAAATTCTTGATAATAAGGTTCCATCGGTTACTATTCCTGTTAAACCGGGTCGTAACCTTGCTGTTATTATCGAGGTAGCGGCTATGAACAACCGTCAGAAGAAGATGGGTTATAATGCAGCTCACGAGCTGCTTAAACGTCTTGGAATGATGGATGACGTGCCTGATGGCAAAGAAGAAACAGATATATTTTTCTAAATTAAGGAGTTTTAAAGGTTATGTATTATCTTGGAATAGACCTTGGCGGTACCAACATTGCGGCCGCAGTTGTTGATGAAAATTATAAGATTATCGGCGAAGGTAAGGTTAAAACAAACTGTCCTCGTCCGGCTGATGAAATTGCCGACAGTATGTATGAAGCCGGTATGATGGCTGTTAAAGCTGCAGGCTTGGAACTTAAGGACATTTATGAGGTTGGTGTTGGCACTCCCGGTAGTGTCGAGCCTAAAACAGGTGTGGTTTGCTATTCCAACAACCTTGGATTTTTTAACACTCCTTTGGGCTCCATGCTTGAAGAACGTTTTGGACGTAAGGTTTTCCTTGAAAATGATGCTAATGCTGCTGCATACGGCGAGCTTTTGGCAGGTGCAGGAAAGGGAAGCAAACAGTTTGTTGCTATTACTCTCGGAACAGGTGTTGGCGGCGGTGTTATTATTAACGACAACATTCTTTCCGGCTTTAATAATGCAGGCGGTGAGCTTGGACATATCGTAATTGTAAAAGACGGTGAGCCTTGCTCTTGCGGACGTAACGGCTGCTGGGAGGCTTATGCTTCGGCAACTGCTCTTATCCGTCAAACCAAAGCTGCTATGTTGAATGATAAACAGAGCAAAATGTGGGACCTTGTAGCAGGGGATATTGAAAAGGTTAACGGAAGAACTGCTTTCGATGGTATGCGTGCAGGTGACGAAACTGCTAAAAATGTGGTTAAAGCATATTGCGACTTTGTTGCTTGCGGTCTTACCAATATTATCAACATCTTCCAGCCCGAGGTTATTTGTATCGGTGGCGGTATATCTAAAGAGGGTGAAACACTTGTTGGCCCTATTAGAGAATATGTTGAAAAAGAAAGATATTCAAAGAACTCCGAAAAGCAAACAGTTGTTACAACTGCAAAACTTGGTAATGATGCAGGAATTATAGGTGCTGCATTCTTGGGTAATATTTATAGATAAAATTTTATTAGTTAAGGGTAGGTGACTGCTTTGAAAATTGAACAATTTATTTCGGCGGTTGCCGAACTTGGGTTTACTTGCAAAACAAATGAGCCGATGTGCCGTCACACTTCTTTTAATATTGGCGGTCCTGCCGATGTTTTGGTTGAAATAAAAGACGTTAATAAAATTGCTGAGGTTTTAAAAGCAGCAAAGTCAAATGACGTGCCTTTTTGGGTTTTGGGCAACGGCTCTAATCTTCTTATTTCAGATAAAGGTGTCGAAGGCGCTGTTTTAAAAATTTGTGATGACAGCATTTCGACTTGCGGTAATAAAATTTCTTGCGCTGCGGGTGTTAAACTTTCAAGATTGGCTTTAACTGCAAAAGAAAATTCTTTAAGCGGATTGGAATTTGCTTGGGGAATCCCCGGTACTGTAGGTGGTGCGGTTTATATGAACGCGGGTGCCTATGGCGGAGAGATTAAGCAGGTTATTTCATCATGTAAGACAATCACACTTGACGGTGAAATAAAAACCTATTCTTGCGATGAAATGCTTTTAGGCTATCGCACAAGCGTTTTTAAAACTAATAACGAAATTATACTTTCAGCAGAATTTGAACTTGTAGAAGGCGATAAATCGCAAATTTCGACAACTATGGATGACTATATGGAACGCCGTAAAACCAAACAACCGCTTGAATTGCCCAGTGCCGGCAGTACGTTTAAGCGTCCCGAAGGTCATTTTGCAGGCGCTTTAATTGAGCAATGCGGTTTAAAAGGTTTTAGAATCGGTGATGCTGCCGTTAGTGAAAAACACGCAGGTTTTACAGTTAATTTGGGTAAAGCCAGTGCAAATGATGTTTTAAGTCTTATTGAACATATTAAATTAACAGTTTTAAGTGAAACGGGTGTTTTATTAGAACCCGAAGTTATTTTTAAAGGTAGGTGAAGGCGATGAGTTTGGTTATTGTTACCGGTATGTCGGGAGCTGGTAAATCTATTGTTGCCAATGCGCTTGAAGATATCGGGTATTATTGTATAGATAATATTCCTCCTGCTCTTATTAAGCCTGTTGCCGAGCTTTCGTCTTTGGGTGACAACGAAATGCGAAAGGTTGCCATTGTTACCGATATTCGTGGCGGTAAAATGTTTAATGATGTTATTCCGACTATTAACGCTTTAAAAGAATCGGGCCACGATATTAGCCTTTTGTTTCTTGATGCTTCGGATGAAAAACTTATTACCCGTTATAAAGAAACGCGTCGCCGTCATCCTATGGCCGGTGAATCGGGAAAGAGTATGGCAGACGCTGTTAAAGCCGAAAGAGAAATGCTCAAGCCTTTGATGGCAATGTCGGAATATTGCATTGATACCACAAATACAAGTGCTGCAAATCTTAAAGAAAGAATAATGAACTTATTTTTAAGTGATATCAGCGAAGGTTTGACAGTTCAAGTTTTATCTTTTGGTTTTAAAAATGGCTGTGTTGCCGAGGCTGATATTGTTTTCGATGTTCGATGCCTTGCTAATCCGTTTTATATTGAGGGATTAAGACCGCTTACAGGTCTTGATGAACCCGTCAAGGATTTTGTGATGAATATTCCCGAAACCAAGGAATTGGCTGACAGACTTTTATCGCTTATTGATTATTCTGTTCCTCTTTACTGTAAAGAGGGTAAAAGCGAACTTGTTATTGCCATTGGTTGCACAGGAGGAAAACATCGTTCGGTTGTTTTTGCAGAGCTTGTTGCCGAGCATCTTAAAATGCAAAAATATCGCACTGTGGTAAACCACCGCGATATATCGAAGGAGTAATATATGGCAAGCTCTTCTTTTTCCTTAAACTTAAAAACAGAGCTATGTAAGGTAAATTCAACCGGCTGTTGCAGGACCGCAGAATGTTATGGTCTTTTGCTTTTCAGCCGGTCGTTTTGCACATCTGATATTAGCATGCGAACCAAAAGCCGAGAAGCAGCTGAAACCTATGCTTCTCTTATAAAACTTTGCTTTGGCGCACACACCGTTACAACCGAAAATGAAAACAGCAGTTATTTTACCGTTAAGGTTATGGGTGAAGCTGACCGAAAGAGAATAATAAATTTTTACGATTCGGGCGAAGCCGATTGGATAATGAACCCGAGATTTATGAAAAGAATTTGTTGTCGTTGGGCATTTTTGCGAGGTGCTTTTTTGGCTTGCGGAAGTATGAACGACCCCGAAAAAGGATATCATCTTGAATTTGCGGTTAAAGATCCAACGCTTGCTTTTGCTTTTTCAGCATTTTTGGAACTTTTTGGCCACAAGCCAAAGTTTTCAACAAGAAAAAACGTTACAGCAGTTTACTATGGGGATAATAACTCTATTGAAGAAATTTTGGGTGGAATGGGAGCTTCTGTTTACACCCTTGAGCTTATCGAAACCACCGTTGTTAAGGATATGCGTAATGCTTTAAACCGAAAAAACAACTTTGAAACTTCTAATATTTCTAAAACTGTTTTAGCTGCAGTCAAGCAGAATGAGGCTATCGCTTATCTTGAAGAAAACTGCTTTATTTCAATGCTCCCCGATGAGTTATATGAGGTTGCTGTTGCTCGAAGAGATAATCCCGACGCTTCACTTAGTAGCTTATGTGATATTGTTGGTGGAAATATTTCGCGTTCGGGTATAAATCACCGATTACAAAGAATTATAGATTTTGCCGAAAAGAAAAAGGCGGATAATGAATAAATTTTAAAGGAGGTAAGTGCTATGACTGATTTTGTACATCTTCACACCCATACTGAATATAGTTTGCTCGATGGCGCGTGTCGAATTAAAGAACTTATAAACGCTGCTAAAGAAAACGGTCAGACTGCACTTGCCATTACCGATCACGGCGTTATGTATGGCGCTGTTGAGTTTTATAAAGCCGCTAAAAGTGCCGGTATTAAGCCTATTATCGGTTGTGAGGTTTATGTTGCGCCAAGAACGCGCTTTGATAAGGTTAAAGAATATGACGGTGAGTATCGACACCTTGTTTTGCTTTGCAAAAATGCTGAAGGTTACCGTAATCTTATTGCGCTTGTTTCAAAAGGCTTTACCGAAGGCTTTTATTCAAAACCAAGAATTGACGAAGAACTTTTGTTAAAACACAGCAACGGTCTTGTTTGTCTATCGGCTTGCCTTTCGGGTGAGATTTCCAAAGCGTTGCTGAAAAACGATTATGAACATGCAAAAAACGTTGCTGTAAGATATAACAAAATTTTTGGTGACGGAAACTATTATTTAGAAATTCAAGATCACGGACTTGCCGATCAACAAAGGGTTAATCCTCAAATTATAAGACTTTCTAAAGAAACCGGCATTCCGCTTGTTGCTACAAATGACGTTCATTATGTTAAAAAGATAGATTCTGAAGTTCAAAAAATTCTTATTTGCATTGGTACCAACCACACCATAAACGAAAAAAGCGGTTTGGAATTTGAAACCGATGAGTTTTATCTAAAATCCGGTGATGAAATGGCTTTGCTTTTCCCCGAAGAAGCTATTTCTAACACCGTTAAAATTGCCGAAATGTGCAATTTTGATTTTGAATTTGGTAACACAAAGTTGCCTTATTTTGATATTGGCGATAAAGATCATTTTGAGCATTTGAAAGAACTTTCTTTTTTGGGTGCCAATAAAATATATGGCGATAGTTTACCAAACGAGGTAACAGAACGCTTGAATTATGAACTTTCGGTTATAAACCGAATGGGCTATGTTGATTATTTCCTTATTGTTTCAGATTTTGTAAATTATGCTAAAAATAATGGTATTCCCGTAGGTCCTGGCAGAGGCTCAGGTGCAGGAAGCTTGGTGGCTTATTGCATTGGCATTACGGGAATCGATCCTTTGAAATACAATCTTCTTTTTGAACGCTTCCTTAATCCTGAACGCGTTTCAATGCCCGACTTTGATATTGATTTTTGCTACGTCAGACGCGAAGAGGCTATTGACTATGTTATAAGAAAATACGGAAGCGACCACGTTGCACAAATTGTAACCTTTGGTACAATGGCTGCAAGAGCAGCGGTTAGAGATGTTGGCAGAGCTATGGACATTCCTTACGCTGTTTGCGACCGTGTTGCTAAGATGATTCCTCAGGAACTGAAAATTACTATTGATTCGGCTTTGGTAAAATCGCAAGAATTGAAAAACGAGTATGACAGTGATGAAACCACCAAAAAGCTTATAGATATGGCAAAAAGGGTAGAGGGTATGCCACGTCACGCCTCTACACACGCTGCGGGAGTTGTTATAACCGACCGTCCCGTTAGCGATTATGTTCCTCTTGCAACCAACGACGGAGCAGTTGTTACCCAATATACAATGACTTTACTTGATGAATTGGGACTTCTTAAAATGGATTTCTTAGGGTTGAGGAATCTTACTATCATCGATGATACCGTTAAAATGATACAACAATTCCAGCCGTCGTTCAGTATAGACACAATACCGATGAACGATAAAGCAACCATGCAGATGATGTCTTCGGGTGCTACCGATGGTGTTTTTCAGTTCGAATCAGGCGGTATGCGAAGCGTTTTGCAGTCGTTCAAGCCTGAAAAGCTTGAAGACCTTATTGCTATTATTTCACTTTATCGACCGGGACCTATGGATTCGATTCCGAAATATATCGAAAATCGCCACAATCCTCAAAAAATTAAATACCGCACAGAACTTTTAAGACCTATTTTAGAGGTCACATATGGTTGCATAGTTTATCAAGAACAGGTTATGCAGATTTTCCGTTCTTTGGCGGGTTATTCTTTGGGACGTGCTGATATTGTTCGCAGAGCAATGTCTAAAAAGAAGCATGACGTTATGGCAAAAGAGAGAAATGCTTTTATTTACGGCGAAAAGAATCCCGATGGCACCGTTTCTTGCGAAGGTTGTGTTGCAAGAGGTGTCAGCGAAAGTGATGCTGCGGCCATTTTTGATGAAATGTCGGCATTCAGTTCCTATGCATTCAACAAATCGCATGCGGCTGCTTATGCTTATGTTGCATATCAAACAGCTTATCTTAAATGCCATTTTGAAAAACAGTATATGTCTGCTTTGATTACAAGCGTTTTG
>JAZNEE010000035.1:0-3307 GCA_045588405.1 Acutalibacteraceae bacterium | reverse complement strand
CCTCCGACTTGGTTGTTTTGAAAAAGATTAACCGACGCCGTTATTTTATTAAAAACGGCAACCTTTATTCCGCTTTCTCTCAGCCGCTTTGCAAAGCCTTGATACTGCCGTGTTATGGAGCCAAAATCATCAAAAATAATTCTGACCTCGACACCCATTGCCGCTTTTCTCTTGAGCACCTCAAAAATGCGACCCCACATTTCGCCGCGAGCCACAATGAAATATTCCATAAAAATAAATTTTTCGGCGCCTTCAAGTTCTTCCAGCATTCGCTCGAAAAAATATTCACCGGGCGAATAATATTCCACCGAGGTGTCGGTATAAACGGGACAATCAGACTCTCTATAAAGAAATTCCGACTGCCTTGCATGGTGAATATCACGCTCGCGCAAGGCCGAACTTACCGAGTGGTTTTGCAAAAGGTATCTTTTACTGATTCTGTGCTTTTTGGCATAACGTTTTTTCAGCACAGGACGTGCTTTCCCGTTTCCCCAAAGGAAAAACAAAACGCCACCAACAAACGGGGTTAAAATTATAAACACTATCCAAGTGAGTTTATAGCTCGGGTTATCACGCTTGCTGATTATAGCAAGCACAAGCACAAGCGAAAGAATTTGAATTGCCTTGTGAATGGCGGTTGCCCAAATGGAAATAGACATGCCAACCAAGGCAAAAAAGGCGATTTGCAACAAAATAAGAAGACCCGCAACGATAATTCTGCCCGGGACAGCTATACCGCGTCGGTGCTCTTTTTTCATAACTTCGCCTCCTTAATTCAAATGTTTATTACTTAAAAAATAAAATGCTCAATCGAGAAAGATTCCACTTTTCCGTTGCTTTTTGCATTGATGGTTATAACCAAAAGGTCTTTACCAAGCGAGGTGCCTTTAAGATAGTCGCCACCTGCTCCTACAATACCCTCAATATGTTCTGCAATCTTGCCGCCGGATGCATAGGTTATTTGTTCGGTATCCTCGTCATAGCTTAAAATCGACAAAACGGTAAAATCATCATCTCCACCAACAAACGGGTCAACAGGGTTACCGTTTTTGTCAAACGACGAATAATATCCAAGGTTTATCCCATAGTTATTCAAAAATTCAGAGCATTTACTTCCAACACCAATATCATCTTTTAATGTAAAAGTGCCTTTGTGGGTGATACCCTCGCCACTCTTGGGGTCATATTGTCTGGCGCTTCCCTTTTTAACCGAAAATGCGGTGTTGCCCTTTATGTTATGCACAGTATCGCCCGATTTTATAAACAGATATTTTTCGGGGAAGGTTGATTTTATGGGCACAAGTTCAGAAACAGTGCTTTGAGTTTCAGACACGGTGCCACTACCCTCAGAGGATACTTGTTCACCCTTTCCTTTACAGCCTGCAAACGAAAGACAAAGGGTTGCGGCAAGGCAAAAACAAGCTATTTTAATAATATGTTTTTTCATTTATTAAATTCCTTTCACGATATAAAAAACCGGCACGACTTGTCGCACCGGCTGTCGTTCGATGGTATTATACACCGAAATTATGAATTTTTCAACCTTTATCACAATGTCTCGCAATATACGAGATTAAAACCAAACTCCGATTCTGGGTTTTTGACAAATCTTGATTTGACAAGGCAGGTTTCATACTCCTCACCACCCGAATAACTGTAAAGACAGGTAAGCATTTCATAGCCTTCCTCGGTTTCGGTTAGGGTAACTGTTTTATGGTAAAGAGTTTCAGCTTCGGTTCCCATAAGGCTTATATAACCCTTCGGTGCGGATTCGTCAAGCATCTGTTCGGCAGGAATTTTAACGCCATAAAAGCTTTCAACAAAACCTTCTATAAGATAGGCGCTAACGCAAAGTCCGTAACCGACTTTATCTTGCGCGTAATCAATAAGGCTGACAGCAGCACATTTGGCAAGCTTATGTTCATCATTTAAAGAACTGTTGAAGCAATGATTAAAGTTGAGCATTCCGAGTAATCTTGCTTCAAGCTGTTCTGCCGACAATTCTTCGTGTGACTCACCGGCAGCAACTGCGATTGGCTCATCGGCTTCGGCAAAAACAGGTGCATTTTGCGCTGTTGCAATGTTTGTTTCCACATTTTCGTTGACAATAACATTGTCAGTTGCATTATTGCCAACAGGAATCAGTACGCAGAGCAACAAAGCGGTCACCGAAACCGCCGAAAGTATCGCTTTTAACCTCATTCCTGTCATTGTGATCACCACCATATACATTTATCTGCAAGATAATTATACACAGTATATTGTAAAAAAGCGTATCAAGAGCATTACAGTTTGGTATCAATTTTGTTACAATTGAGGGGTTTGAATCTATAGGTCTGTTTTGGTAAAAAAGAAAAGAATTCAAGTGTCATTTAACACTTAAATTCTTTCATGGTGCGGATAACAGGAATCGAACCTGCACCGAGTTGCCCCGACTAGAACCTGAATCTAGCGCGTCTGCCAGTTCCGCCATATCCGCATATTTAATTTTAAAAGTTTGGGGCGCATCCGCGCTCCGCGATACTCTTAGCACGACCCGACGTTTTCTCAGTCGTCGGTACACGCCTTCGACTCCTTCGAGGCGGTCAAAAAGCCATTCCGCAACGATTATTATACCCATCCGCCATAGCATTGTCAAGCATAATTTATCTTATGACTGCCGGCATGTTACGGGCAAATATAAAACCCTCGGCACTGTTGCACCGAGGGTTTTGTTGGTTAAATTAAGCCTTGCCAACCGAACCGAAAAGTTCCATCTTTTCTTTAACGGTTGCCTTGATAGCCTCAAAGCCGGGAGCGAGAAGCTTTCTGGGGTCGAAGCCCTTACCCTGGAGGTCTTTACCTGCTTCAACATATCCACGGGTAGCAGCAGCAAATGCAAGCTGGCACTCGGTGTTAACGTTGATCTTGGAAACGCCCAAAGAAATTGCCTTCTGGATCATATCAGCAGGGATGCCTGTGCCACCGTGGAGAACGAGGGGCATATCGCCTGTGAGCTGCTGAATAGCATCGAGAGTATCGAAAGAAAGACCTGCCCAGTTTTCGGGGTATTTACCATGGATATTGCCGATACCTGCTGCGAGCATGGTTACGCCGAGATCTGCAATCATCTTGCACTCTGCGGGATCTGCGCACTCACCGGCACCGATAACACCGTCTTCCTCACCACCGATAGAGCCAACCTCTGCTTCAAGAGAAAGACCCTTTTCTTCGCAGATTGCTACAAGTTCTTTGGTCTTAGCGATGTTTTCCTCGATGGGGTAATGAGAACCGTCGAACATAACAGAAGAGAAGCCTGCTTCGATGC
>JAZNEE010000034.1:0-6266 GCA_045588405.1 Acutalibacteraceae bacterium | reverse complement strand
GTTGGTGAGCAGATTGATGATTTGCAACCTTTTGACCCCAAAGCCTTTACCGAAGCTATGTTTGAAAAGAGTGAAAATAATGGATAAATTTCTTGTAGCAAGCCACAACAAGAAAAAATTGAAAGAGCTTGAAGATATTCTAAAGCCTCTCGGTTTCTCGGTTGTGAGTCCTGCCGATATTGAAGGCTCAATCCCCGAGCCTGTTGAGGATGGAGATACCTTTGAAGCAAATGCACTCATAAAAGCTCGTTCAGCTTGCCTTAATTCAGGACTTCCTGCGGTTGCCGATGATTCAGGACTTATGGTCGATGCTTTAAACGGTGAACCGGGTATTTATTCTGCAAGATATGCAGGAACGGGTAATGACGACGATAACAACGCTTTGTTGCTTAAAAATTTGCAAGACGTACCCGACGATAAACGTACTGCAAGATTTGTTTCTTGTATTGCTTGTGTTTTTCCTGACGGCAGAGAGTTTACAGTCAAAGGTTTTTGCGAGGGAACGATTTTAAGAGAACCAAAAGGCAACGGCGGTTTTGGTTACGACCCGTTATTTGACACAGAATTTGGATGCTTTGGTGAACTATCACCCGAAGAAAAGAATAAAATAAGCCATCGTGCCAATGCGGCGGCAAAGTTTTCCGAGGAAATAAAGAAATACATTTAATAGGAGATAAATATGCTTAATTCAAGACAAAGAGCTCAGCTTCGCGGTATGGCAAACGGCTATGACGCTATTTTCCAAATCGGCAAGGGTGGAGTTGGTGAACAACTTATAAGACAGGTTAACGAGGCTTTGGAGGCAAGAGAACTCATAAAGCTTACAGTTTTGGAAACCTCACCCATGAAGGTTAGAGAATGTGCCGATACTGTGGCAGAGGCTACAAACAGTGACGTTGTTCAGGTTATCGGTTCAAAGTTTATTCTATATAAACAAAGTAAAGAAAATAAGCAGATAGTGCTTTGCAAATAAAATGGGAATAACTTTATTTTTTGGCGGTACCTTTAATCCACCGCATATTGCCCATCGCAAAATGCTTGAAGCTATATGTGAATTGCCCGAAATAGAGCGTGTTTTGGTGGCACCAACCAACATCCCACCTCATAAAGAGGTAAAAGGTTTGCTTGCTTCAAAAGAACAAAGACTTTATATGTGCTCGCTTTTATGCGAAGGCATAGCCAAAGCAGAGACTTCGGACATTGAGTTTAAAAGGGAAGGTAAAAGCTACAGCTTTTATACGCTTTCCGATTTAAAGGAGCAATATGGAAGTATCGCTATGTTAATTGGCGGTGATATGGTGTCGTCCTTTAATACTTGGCACCGTTATGACGAGCTTTTGAAAATTGCCACCTTTTACGTTGTTCGTCGAAAAGGTGTTGACAACGCTATGTTCTATGAATGTGTCGATAGTTTAAAAGCACAGGGTGGCGATATAAGGGTTATCGAATTGGATTTCCCTGAAGTTTCTTCAACAGAAATAAGAAATTCCATTTCAAACGGTATAAGTGCTAATATACTTTTACCCAAAAATATTTTTGAATATATAACCCTAAATGGATTATATAAAGAGGTTTAAAATGACCGTAGAAGATTATAAAGAATTGCTAAAAAGCAGATTGGACGAAAAACGGTATTATCATTCGCTGTGTGTTGCCGATGAAGCAAGAAGGCTGGCTGTTAAATATGGCGGCGATCCCGACAAAATGTATCTAGCAGGGCTTTTGCACGACTGCACAAAAAGAATGCCCGATGACGAACAGTTGCAATTGTTCGAAAGGTTTGGTATAATCCTAACTAATGTTGAAAAAGCGTCACCACAAATTTGGCACGCTATGTCGGGTGCTTTGTTTGTTAAAGAAATCCTTTATATCGTCGATGAGGATATAATTTCGGCTATAAGATATCACACAACCGGAAAGGCGGGTATGACGCTTTCACAAAAAATTGTCTATCTTGCAGATCTAACGTCGACTGATAGAAATTACCCCGACGTTGAGGAAATAAGACGATTGTCAAACGCGGGGCTTGATGAAGCTATTTTTGCGGTGCTTAAATTCACCGTTAATAATATGTCGGGCAGCGGCAAACCACTGCATCCTGATACTTTGGATGCCTACAACGAGCTTGCTGTTAAGTTAAAAGAAAGCAGAGAGGAAAACTAATGGAATCATTTGAAATTATGAAAATTGCGGCCAATACTCTTAACGATAAAAAGGGTATGGAACTATGCGCTATAAAAATAGAAGATGTTTCGGATATTGCCGATTACTTTGTAATTTGCACCGCAACCTCTAACGCTCACGTTAAAGCTTTGGCTGATGCCGTTGAGGAAAAATTGAAAGCACAGGGTGTTGAACCCAACCACATTGAAGGACGTTCATCCGATTGGCTTTTGCTTGACTACGGCACCGTTGTTATTCACGTTTTTGGTAAAATTTCGAGAGATTTTTATTCTCTTGATCACCTTTGGGGTGACGGTGAGCAGGTTGATTTGGAAAAGTTGCTCGATAACGAGTTGGAGGCATAAAAATGAAATACGATTTTAAATCTATTGAAGAAAAATGGCAAAAGGTTTGGGAAGAAAACAATACCTTTGTTTGCTCTGAGGATATGAGTAAGCCTAAGTTCTATGGACTTGTTGAGTTTCCTTATCCTTCGGGAGCCGGTATGCACGTTGGTCATATCAAGGCTTATTCGGGTCTTGAGGTTATTTCAAGAAAACGCAGAATGCAGGGCTATAACGTCCTTTTCCCAATAGGCTTTGATGCTTACGGATTGCCTACCGAGAACTCGGCTATTAAGTTTAATACTCATCCGAGAATTCTCACCGACCGTAACATTGAAAAGTTCACTTCTCAGTTAAAGCGTGTTGGCTTCTCGTTTGATTGGACAAAGACTATTGATACCACCGAGGAAAAATATTATAAGTGGACTCAGTGGATTTTCCTTAAAATGTTTGAAAACGGCCTTGTTTTCCGCGATCAAGCTCTTGTTAACTACTGCCCTCATTGTAAAGTTGTTTTATCAAACGAAGATTCTCAGGGTGGTAAGTGTGATATTTGCAACAGCGAAATTGTTCAAAAATCCAAGGACGTTTGGTATTTAAGAATTACCGAGTATGCAGATAAGCTTTTAGAGGGTCTTGAAAAGGTTAATTACCCCGAAAACATTAAGCAACAGCAGGTAAACTGGATTGGCAAGTCTACCGGTGCTTTTGTTGATTTCAAGGTTAAAGAGTTTGACGAAAAACTCCGTGTTTACACCACTCGATGCGACACACTTTTCGGCGTAACCTTTATGGTTATTGCTCCCGAGCATCCTATTATTGATAAATACCGTGATCAAATTTCGAACATTTCTGAACTTGACGCTTATAAGGCAGAATGCGCTAAAAAGACCGAGTTTGAGCGTACTCAGCTTGTCAAAGATAAGACCGGTGTTAAGATCAACGGTATTACCGGTATCAACCCCGTAAACGGCAAGGAAATCCCGATTTATATTTCCGATTACGTAATGATGGGCTACGGCACAGGCGCTATTATGGCTGTTCCTGCACACGATCAGCGTGACTATGACTTTGCCAAGAAATTCGGTATTGATATTATCGAGGTTATCAAAGGCGGAGATATAGCACAAGAGGCTTATAGCGGAGACGGTGAAATGGTAAACTCCGAGTTCCTTAACGGATTCACCAACAAACAGGATTCCATAGAGAGAATGCTCCAATTCATCACCGAAAAGGGTATTGGTGAAAAAGGCGTTCAGTATAAAATGAAGGACTGGGCGTTTAACCGTCAGAGATATTGGGGCGAACCGATTCCCATTGTTCACTGTGCAAAGTGCGGTATGGTTCCCGTTCCTTATGAGGAACTTCCTTTAAAACTTCCCGAGGTTCAAAACTTTGAACCTGGTGAAGGTGGAGAGAGTCCTCTTGCAAAGATTGATGAGTTTGTAAACTGCAAGTGTCCTAAATGTGGTGCCGATGCCAAGCGTGAGACCGATACAATGCCTCAGTGGGCAGGTTCTTCGTGGTATTTCTTAAGATATATCGACCCCGATAATGATAACGAACTTGCAAGCATGGATAAGTTGAAATATTGGTTGCCCGTTGATTGGTATAACGGTGGTATGGAGCACGTCACACGCCATCTTATCTATTCAAGATTCTGGCACCGTTTCCTTTATGATATCGGTGTAGTTCCCACCGAGGAGCCTTATGCAAAGCGTTCAGCTCAGGGTCTTATCTTGGGTGAGGACGGCGAAAAGATGAGTAAATCGAAGGGTAACGTTGTTGACCCCAACGACGTTGTTGATGCCTTTGGTGCCGACGTTCTTCGCGTATATATTCTCTTTATGGGTGACTACGGTATGGCAGCACCTTGGAGTGATTCAAGCGTTAAAGGCTGTAAACGATTCCTTGACCGTTTTGCCGACCTTTCCGATATGGCAAAGGGTGAGGGTGTGACACCTAAACTTGAAACGCTTTTCCATAAGACTGTTAAGAAGGTTACCAACGACATTGAGGATATGAAGTTCAATACTGCCATCGCCGCTATGATGTCGTTGCTTAATGAGGTCACCGATTGTGGAACTCTTACGGTTGATGAACTTAAAACCTTTGTTCGCATTCTTTGCCCGTTTGCACCGCATTTGTGTGAAGAAATGTGGGAAAAGGCAGGCGGAAAGGGACTTTGCTCTATGAGTGAGTGGCCTTCGTTTGATGAAGCCAAAACCGTTGATTCCACCATCGAAATCGTTGTTCAGATAAACGGCAAATTAAAGAGCCGTCTTACCGTTGCAGCCGATATTTCCAAGGACGATGCTATTGTGGCTGCTAAGGCAGATGAAAAAATTGCAGCCGAGCTTTCGGGCAAGTCTATCGTCAAGGAAATCTACGTTCCCGGTAAGCTTGTAAATATTGTTGCAAAATAATTAAAAACATTTAAAATTTCACTTGACATTCATAGGTATAAGGGTGTATAATAGTGAAAAATGTTTAATAACCCCTGCTAAAGGCGGAGGGAGGGAATATAATGAGTCAGGTTCGTGTAAAAGAAAATGAATCGCTTGAAAATGCACTCAGACGCTTTAAGAGACAGACCCAGAAAGATGGAGTTATCCAGGAGGTCCGTAAGAGAGAGCACTATGAGAAGCCTTCGGTAAAGCGTAAAAAGAAATCGGAAGCAGCCCGCAAGCGCAAATTCCGCTAATCAAACACAAATTGAAGAAGCGATCGGATGCTGTCCGTTCGCTTCTTTATCTTTTAAAGGATTTGTTTATGGCTATTTTTAAATCGAATTTAATTTTAAGAAGAATAACCGAAATAACGCCCGAAATGGTGAAATCGCTTGGCATTAAGGCGTTACTTTTGGATGTTGATAATACTCTTTCAACCCATCACGGCACCATCCTTGTGGAAGGCTTACCCCAGTGGCTTGAGAATATGAAGCAAAACGGCATAAAAACCGTTGTTGTTTCAAATTCCAAGCGTTTTCGTATCGAGCCTTTTGCGGGAAGAATCAATCAGCCGTTTGTAAGCCTTGCTTGTAAACCGTTACCTTTTGGTTATGCTAAAGGCAGAAAGATGGCAGGCGTTAAACGACATGAGTGCGCCATTGTGGGTGACCAGATTTTTACCGATGTTTTGGGTGCAAATCTTTACGGTATAAAATCAATTTTGGTTCGTCCCGTTAAATTAGAGGACGGCTGGAGTTTTAAGGTCAGACGTTATTTTGAAAAGAAGATTTTGAAAGAAAAATTCTAAGGAGAAAAAACTATGCCCGCTATGTTTGGACCGGCAGGCTGTGCCGAATCTTTTTATGAAATGGGTTATAAGGGCAGTTTACATGTGCCCGAATATATCGAAAAAATGGGTCTTGACTGCTTTGAATATCAGTGTGGTCGAGGTGTTAACGTTGGTGAGGAAAAGGCGAGAGAGTTTGGTCGCCTTGCCGCAGAAAAGAATATTAAAATCTCACTTCATGCTCCTTATTATATCTCAATGTCGAGCGTCGATGAGGAAAAACGTCTTAATTCGGTAAACTATATATTAAGCAGTGCAAAAGCCGTTGATTTTATGGGTGGAAACAGAATTATAGTTCATACCGGCTCTTGCGGAAAATTGCCGAGGGAAGAGGCTTTGAGATTGGCAATTGATACGATGAAATTGTCACTCAAAGCACTTGACGAAAATGGTCTTGGTCATATCCATATATGTCCCGAAACCATGGGCAAAATAAATCAACTCGGTGACCTTAACGAGGTT
>JAZNEE010000033.1:0-3708 GCA_045588405.1 Acutalibacteraceae bacterium | reverse complement strand
TAAAATACTCGGTCGAAACGGTGAAGCAGAAAACGAATTTGCTTTCATCACACCCTTCGCAACCGAGAAGGAACTCAAAAATATTTTGTCAAAACTTTCATCCGGCAGTGTTGTTACAACCGTTCGTCTGCTTGATTGATTGTAGATAAAGCTAAATTTCAAGTTTGGAGGCAAAAGAAATGGCTTTGATAGTAAAAAAATTCGGAGGCTCATCGGTTGCCAACGCTGAAAAGCTCTTCAACGTTGCAAAAATCATTACCGATGACTACAAAAAGGGCAACGACGTTGTAGTTGTTGTTTCGGCTCAGGGTGATACCACAGATGATCTCATCGAAAAAGCAAATGAGATTTATCCCAACAATCCCCCAAAAAGAGAAATGGATATGTTGCTTTCTGCCGGTGAGCAGATTTCAATATCACTTCTTGCTATGGCAATTCAAAAGTTGGGTTGTCCCTCAATTTCGTTGCTTGGTTGGCAGGCAGGATTCCAGACCGATTCCAAGCACATGTTGGCCAGAATTAAAAAGGTTGACAGCGAGCGTATTAAGAACGAGCTTGACAAGAAGAACATTGTTATTGTTGCAGGCTTCCAGGGCTTAAACAAGCACGATGATATCACCACCTTAGGTCGTGGCGGTTCGGATACAAGCGCAGTTGCTATTGCCGCTTCGATGCACGCTGACCTTTGTCAGATTTATACTGACGTTGACGGCGTTTACACAGCTGACCCCAGAAAGGTTACCGGCACCAAGAAAATGGATGAGATAACCTATGACGAAATGCTTGAGCTTGCCACCTTGGGTGCTCAGGTTCTTAACAACCGTTCGGTTGAAATGGCTAAAAAATACGGCGTAGAAATGGAAGTTCTTTCAAGTCTTGAAAATAAACCCGGTACAATTGTCAAGGAGGTAGTTAAAATGGAAAAAATGCTCGTTAAAGGTGTAGCTTGCGATAAGGATACACTCGTAATTTCAATAGTAGGTCTTGAAGACACCCCCGGTGTTGCCTTCAAGGTATTCAATCAGCTTAGCATGAAAAACGTTAATGTTGACATCATTTTGCAGTCGGTCGGCCGTGACGGCACCAAGGACATCACCTTCACCGTTCCTATGAATCAGAAGGCTGACGTTATTGAAGCTCTCGATAGCCTTCGCGAAAGAATCAGCATTCAGAACATTCTTGTTAACGACACCATGGGCAAGGTTTCTATCGTTGGCGCAGGTATGGAAACTCATCCCGGTGTTGCTTCCAAGATGTTTGAAGCATTGTCGGATGAAGGTATCAACATTCATATGATTTCTACCAGCGAAATCAAAATTTCTGTTCTTATCGACGTTGATGACTGCGCAAAAGCCGTTCAGGTTGTTCACGACGCTTTTATCGGCTAAGATAAAGAAATAAAAGAAGAATTTTTTGTGCAGAAATGCACAAATTTATCACAGAGTAGAAACCGATGCGTTAAGTGCCTTTGGGACGGGGAGTTGCCCAAAGGACGAAAGGCTGTTTTGCTTGCGGTTACGGTTTCGCATCCCGCTGTTATAATAAGAAGCAACGTTTAAATTACAAACACTCCTTATTATTCAGTAAGATGAACAATAGGGAGTGTTTTTATTTATGAGAGAAACCATTAAAAGAAGTAAATTAAGGCGTTTGGCTGTTTTAGGTGTTATGACAGCTCTTGCCGCCGTTTGCTCGTTCACCTTTCCATTGGGGCTTACCATAAGGGTCGGTGAAATTATGAAGTTATCCCCTGCCTTTCTCATAATTGCCATTGTGGGAAATATGTATGGGTGGAAGGAATCGGCTTTAGTTGCATTTTTATCCGACCTTATTCAAAGCCTTTTATTCGGCGGATTTTCACCTCTTATCTCTTTAATTGCTTTGCTTACGGGCGCCAGTTTTGGTTGGTTTTTGAAAGATAACAAGAGCATATCAAAAATCGTTATAAGCGTTCTTCTAACGCAGATTATTGGAAGTTTGTTGTTAACCACCTCGGTACTTTGCGTTTGGTATTCGTTTCCCTTATTCCCCACCGTTTATTTCAGAATTTTACAAACAGTAATTTTAATTGCACTTGAAATCCCGATTTTGATACTTTTTATAAAAGTGCTTAAAATTGGAGATAAACTTAAAAAATAACAACAAAAAAGACCAAGGCATTTTGCCTTGGTCTTTTTATTAAGCCAGTGTTGCTATCAAAATTCCGAGCATTATAATAAAAGCACATATCAAACGCTTTTAAAATATGCTTTTCTTTAAAAATCAGCCAACCCGAAAGCACGATGATTATGATTGACGACTGTTTTATAAGCGTCATAACCGTAACCTCGCTTGCGGGATCAGCGTTTGCTATAAACAAAGCCCTATCTGCCAACACAAACAGCACACTTGAAAGCGGTATCCAATAGTTTGTTTTAACCGTTTCAAGTTTTATCGGGGTTTTGGTAACCAACATATAAATTCCGTAAAGTACAGCCATAAAAAACATATACCAAAACTGCAACTGAGATGCCGAAAGGCTGCCGTCTAACATAAGTTTTTTATCCAAAAATCCCGAAATAGCGTTTAAAAAGGTATACGCCAATGCCATTACAAGATAATTCCATTTAACCTTTTCTTCGCTGCTTTGTCCAAAATTAACGAATATCACTCCAAAAAGCACCAGCACAAGTCCGACGAATTTCGGCCAAGTCATAACCTCGCCCAAAAACAGTAAGGCTAAAAGGGTTGAAAAAATCATTCTTGTCGAATCAAGCACACCGTAAAGACTTACAGGCATTTTTTTGATTGAATAAAACGAAAGAATAAATGCAAGAAAATAACAAAAGATTTAATAAAAATCCATATGTAATATATCGGTGGCGTTGAAAACACATCGCTTGAAAACGGAATAGTCAATATAAAAGACAATGCGGTGTAAAGGAACAAAACCTCCATAACACCGCTTTTACTGACCGCTTTCTTTTTTATACCGTCTCTTACGCCTTTTGCTACTCCATAAAAGAGTACAAGGGCTACCCACATAAAATTTAACTCCTAAAAATTAAACGTTCTTCTCCAAAAAGTCCAAAACCTCATCAGCGTTGCTTGATACAAAGCAAATATCAAGAACCTGCTCGCTGATAAAACCTTCTCTGACACCCATTTTAAGCATCTCAATCATGCTGTCGTAATAGCCCAAGGTGTTCAAAATAGCAATGGGCTTTTTATGACGCTCTAAATTGTATAACGTTATTATTTCAAAAAACTCATCAAACGTGCCTATTCCACCGGGCGACATAACAAAAGCATCTGCAGACTCTTCCAAGATGCGTTTTCTTTCTCTCATAGTATCGGTATAAACCGTTTCGTTGCTGTGAGGAAACAAAACACCGTCAACATTGAAAAACGAAGGAACAACCGCAAGCATATTTCCGCCTTTGCGATATACTCCCCTTGCAACAGCGCCCATAAGACCGCCAGCACCACCGCCGAAAACAAGTCCGTGACCACGCTCGGCGATTTTTTCTCCCAAAAGTTCACCTTGGGTTTTAAATTCTTGTTTTATACTGTCGCTTGCAGCACCATATACGCAAATGTTCATAATCTCACTCCAAATTATTTCTTATATATATAATATTTAATTTTTTGCAAAATTTCAAGTAATATCATAAAATTTATAATAATAATATCTGTTTTTAAAGATTATGTGTTATCAGGTAGCAATTA
>JAZNEE010000032.1:0-3845 GCA_045588405.1 Acutalibacteraceae bacterium | reverse complement strand
GAACCAGCTGACTGTAGAGGGTGTTGGTTCCTTTTTGTTTTTTTATTGCAAAAAAGGATAAAATATATTCCAAAAGGGAGAGAATGATATGGAAATTCAACTTGGGGAACTTATTGAGCAAATTAAAAAAGATGGTGTTGCAACTGCCGAGGCAGAAGCAAAAGCTATTGTTGATGCTGCAAACGCAGAAGCTGAAAGAATTATTGCAGAGGCAAAGGCAAAGGCAGAAAAAATTGTGAGTGACGCCAAAGCCGAAATCGAACGAATGACCAAATCAAGTGATGATGCAATTCGTCAGGCAGGTCGCAATTTGTTGCTTTCTTTCAGAGAGAGCGTTACAAGAGAACTTAACGCAATTATTGGTGAAAATGTTTCGACTGTTTATTCATCGGAAACGTTGGTACAGCTTATTGCAAGCATTGTTGAGAATTGGGCAAATAATCCCGAAGCAGAAGATATATCTGTGATTTTAAATAAGGATGAACTCGAAAAATTAGAAGCCGATTTGTTGGCAGCATTGAAAGAAAAAATGTTAAAGGGTGTCACCCTTAAAGCAAACGATAATTTTAACGGCGGTTTTCGTATTGCTGTGAACAACGGCAGCGCATATTATGATTATTCGGCCGAATCCGTTGTTGAAATGCTTTCAAATTATCTCAGTCCCAAGGTTACCGAACTTTTGAAAGAGGCAGAGTAATATGGCTGAATATTATTTGATTTCACAGCTTCCATCTTTGGACGGAATAAGTGAAAGCATACCTCTTCCCATTTCCGAAGAGCGATTTTGCGAACTTTGTGAACGCTTTTTAGGGAAAAAGACACAAGAGGCTATGAAAAAACTGACTTTATCACCCTCGAAAACCGCAGATGGCACCGGTTATTCTTTGATTGATGCTTGGAACGAGAGTGAACGAAATTTGCGATTTGCTCTTGGTAAGGCAAGGGCTGAAAAACTCAAAAAAAGCTTTGATACCGAGAACAGAGTTTTTCCCATTGAATATATCAAAGTGGCAAATGATGCAATGGAATTGGAAAACCCACTGGAAGCAGAAAAATTTCTCAATGAGTTCCGTTTGGAAATATTGGAAACACTAAGGCCTATGGACGGTTTTTCTGAGGATTACGTTTTCTATTACGGGCTCAAATTAAAACTGCTTCAGAGAATAAGACAGTTTGATAAAGCAGCAGGAGAAAAAGCTTATAAAAATATTTACAACTCCATATTAAATGGAGATAGGTTGGAGGCAATACAATGACCGAAAATAAAGGAAAGGTAGCAAGTGTTAACGGAAACTTGTTGTCGGTAGAATTTGAAGGCAACGTTTCCATGAACGAAATATGCTATGTTTTGGTTGGCGACACCGCTCTTAAAAGCGAAGTTATCCGTATTAGAGGCAACATGGCTCAGGTTCAGGTTTATGAAATGACCGACGGAATCAAATGTGGAGACAAGGTTCAGTTTACGGGCGATATGCTGTCGGCAGACCTTGGCCCCGGCTTGCTTGGTCAGATATATGACGGCTTGCAGAATCCGCTGCCCGTTTTAGCAGAACAGGCGGGTTGGTTCTTGGAAAGAGGTATTTATGCCGAAGGTCTAGACGACCAAAAGAAATGGGAATTCACACCTACTGCTAAAGTGGGTGACGTGGTTCGTGCAGGTGAATATATCGGCACAGTTCCCGAAGGCCCATTTACACACAAGATTTTTGTACCTTTTTATTTGCTTGGAAATTATACAATAAAATCTATTGCCGATAAGGGCGAATACACCGTTAAAGAAACGGTTGCTGTTCTTGTCGATGAGCGTGGCAGAGAGGTTTTTGTTGCTATGTCGTTCAAGTGGCCTGTCAAACGCGCTGTAAAATGCTACAGCGAAAGGTTGGCGCCTGTTGAAACAATGGAAACAAAGGTGCGTCTTATCGACTCGTTCTTCCCGGTTGCAAAAGGCGGAACCTACTGCACACCCGGTCCTTTTGGCGCAGGTAAAACCGTGTTGCAGCACACCACCTCGAAATATGCCGACGTTGATATTGTTATCATTGCTGCTTGCGGTGAACGTGCAGGTGAGGTTGTTGAAACCATCACCGAGTTCCCAAAACTGACCGACCCCAAAACCGGTCGTTCACTTATGGAACGAACCATTATTATATGTAATACTTCATCTATGCCTGTTGCATCGCGTGAAGCTTCGGTTTACACGGCGGTAACCTTGGCCGAATATTATCGACAGATGGGTCTTAATGTTTTGATGTTGGCTGATTCAACTTCACGCTGGGCACAGGCTATGCGTGAAATGTCGGGTCGACTTGAAGAAATCCCCGGTGAAGAGGCTTTCCCGGCATATTTGGAATCTTATATTGCAGCGTTTTATGAAAGGGCAGGTTATGTTCGTTTGCCCGACGGGAGCACAGGCTCGGTTACCATAGGCGGTACAGTTTCTCCCGCAGGCGGTAACTTTGAAGAACCCGTAACACAGGCAACTCTAAAGGTTGTAGGCGCTTTCCACGGCCTTTCGCGTGAACGTTCAGATGCAAGAAAATATCCTGCTATTGATCCGCTTATTTCGTGGTCGAAATATAAAAGCGTAATTGATAATGACAAATTAGACTTTTGCAAGAGCATTCTTCATCAAGGTTATGAGATAGGCTCTATGATGAAGGTTATAGGTGAAGAAGGCACCACACTTTTGGATTATATTACCTACTTAAAATCCGAAATGCTTGATGCTGTTTATCTGCAACAAAATTCGTTTGATTTAGTTGATGCTGACTGCGGAAGAATGCGTCAACGCTACGTTACCGATAAACTCGTGTTCGTTTTAGGCAGTAATTACGCCATTCCAAGCAAGGACGATGCTCGTGGTTTCTTTAACCGTATGCGTCAAAAATTTATTGACTGGAATTATGCCGAGTTTGAGAGCGAAGCGTTTAAAAAGTTGGAATCTGAAATTGATGCACTTTATAGTCAAGGCAACGGCAAGTTGTCAGTTTTGGCTGAAAGTTTATTGAAGGACGGTGAGTGATAATGAATAAAGTATATAACCGAATAGAATCTATCGTCGGTAATGTTATCACCGTTCGAGCAAATGGTGTCAAGTATAAAGAATTGGCGCAGATTAACACACGCTTCGGCAAATCCTTGGCACAGGTTAACAAAATAGAAGGGGATATAGTTTCCTTGCAGGTCTTTACAGGTGGTCAAGGTGTTTCCACAGGTGACGAGGTTCGTTTTTTGGGTCACCAAATGAGAGTGTCGTTCAGCGAGGATTTGTTGGGTCGTATATTCAACGGCTCGGGTGAACCAAGAGATAAGGGACCTGCCCTTACTGATAATATGAAGCCTATCGGTGGACCTTCTGTTAACCCCACCAAACGTATTCTTGCCAACCGCATGCTTAGAACCAACATCCCGATGATTGATATGTTCAATACGTTGGTTGTTTCTCAAAAATTGCCCATTTTCTCAATTTCGGGAGAACCTTATAACCAGCTTCTTGCCCGAATTGCAATGCAAGCCGAAGCCGATGTTATCGTTCTCGGCGGTATGGGCCTTAAATATGACGACTTTTTGTATTTCAAAGATGCACTTTCCAAAGGCGGAGCTTTGAGTAAAACGGTTATGTTTGTACACACCGCTTCCGACCGCATTGTTGAGTGTATGATGATTCCCGATATGGTTTTGGCGGTTGCAGAGCAGTTTGCTTTGCAGAATAAGGATGTATTGGTACTTCTTACCGATATGACCAACTTTGCCGATGCTATGAAGGAAATTGCCATCACACAAGAGCAGGTTCCTTCTAACCGCGGTTATCCGGGTGACCTTTATTCGCAGCTTGCTTCCCGTTA
>JAZNEE010000031.1:0-4737 GCA_045588405.1 Acutalibacteraceae bacterium | reverse complement strand
AACTCTTTACGCTTTGCGAGCCGTTCCTTTCGGTGGCTTTTGCGCCATGGAGGGTGAGGATGACGGCAGTAACGACCCCAAAGCCTTTTGCAATAAATCGGCTTGGAGAAGGCTTGTAATTATCGTTGCAGGTGCTTTTTTCAACCTCGTTTTCGGACTCATTATAGTCATGATGATTTTGGCTCCTGCCGAAAGATTTATCACAACAAAGGTTGAAGGTTTTCACGAAACATCGCTAAGTTCCGAAAGCTTGGAGGTAGGCGACAAAATTTTAAAGGTTGGCGGAAGACGTGTTTATTCGGTCAACGATTTAAGCTATTGCCTTACAAACGTCAGCGGAGACACCATTAAAATGCAGGTGCTTCGCGATGGTGAGAAACAGGATATCGACGTTAAGGTTGCCACCGAAGAGGTTGAAGGCATAAACGTTGTTACGATTGACTTTTATCTTGAAACCGAAGCCAAAACGTTTGGAACCTTCATAAGCCAAGCGTTTGCGAGAACTGTTTCTTACGGAAAAATAGTGTGGTTCTCTTTAATTGATTTGCTTACGGGCAAATATGGAATCAGCGCAATGTCGGGTCCTGTTGGTGTCACGGCGGTAATCGGAGAAGCTGCCAAAATGGGAATTCGCGATTTGTTGCCCATAATTGCGCTCATAACCATAAATCTTGGTGTTTTTAATCTGTTGCCCGTACCGGCTTTGGATGGTGGCAGAGCGTTCTTTATATTTGTTGAACTTATTGCAAGAAAGAAGATTCCGCAAAAGTTTGAGGCAGTAGTTCACGCTGTCGGTCTTATTCTTTTGCTTGCATTGATAGCTGTAATAACTGTTAAGGATATTATAGGATTTTTCTAAAAAAGAGGTGTTAATATGTATAATCGCAATGAAACCAGAAGGGTTAAGGTTGGCAAGCATTATATAGGTGGCGGTAGTCCTGTGACCGTTCAGTCCATGCTTAATACTCCGTCTTATGATATTGCTGCTTCTTTGGAACAGGCTGTGGCCTTGGAAAAGGCAGGGTGCGATATTATTCGTGCCGCCATACCCGATATGGATGCGGTAAAACTTATCCCTGCATTAAAGCAAGCGGTGAGCGTACCTATCGTTGCCGATATACATTTTGATTATAAATTGGCGCTCGAAAGTGCCGAAGCAGGGGTTGATAAGATTAGAATTAACCCCGGAAACATTGGCGGTGACGATAAAGTTAAGGCAGTTGCCGATATTTGTAACCGAAAGGGCATACCGATTAGAATTGGTGTTAATTCCGGTTCGGTTGAAAAGGAGATTCTTGCAAAACACGGTGGTCCAACTGCTGATGCTATGGTTGAAAGCGCTCTTTATCACGCATCTTTGCTTCAAAAATTTGATTTTGAGGATATCGTGATTTCGATAAAATCTTCAACCGTGCCGACAATGTACGAAGCCTACATAAAGGCGGCAGAAAAATGCAACTTCCCGTTGCACTTGGGTGTTACCGAAGCAGGTACCGAGCGAAGCGGAATAATCAAATCCTCGGCCGGTATTGGAGGACTTTTGCTTAGTGGTATAGGTGATACGATTCGCGTATCTTTAACCGATGACCCGGTGAAAGAGGTTTATGCCGCAAAGGATATCTTAAAGGCAGTAGGACTTCGAAATGATGGTGTTAAAATCGTTTCTTGTCCGACTTGCGGAAGAACAAGAATAGACCTTATAGGTATTGCAAAAACAGTCGAAGAAAAACTTAAAGACTGCGACAAAAACATAACGGTTGCCGTTATGGGTTGTGTTGTAAACGGCCCCGGCGAAGCCAAGGAAGCCGATATAGGCATTGCCGGTGGCGACGGTTGCGGTCTTATATTCAAAAAGGGCGAAATTTTGAGAAAAGTGCCCGAGGAAAAACTTATAGAAGAGCTTATGGAGGAAATTGACCGTATGTGATTTTCCTCCGAGAAAGGGAAGTGACAAACGGTGGCAAACGCTATTTTAAGCGCGGTTTTCGGCAATGTTGTTGAAAACTGTTCCGATGTGATAAAAAATGCCGAACTTATCGGCTGCGATATAGATGCGGAAAACAGAGAACTTACCGCAAAATGTAAATTTAGTGAATATGTTGCTCGCGAAGAACTGAAATCCTTGGAGAATTCGGTTATTTCGGCGTTAAGACTTGGTGATGCAAAAATCATTCCGCAGTTTTCGTGTGAAAATTATTGCCCTAAGGCTGCCGAAGATATTGCAACCGAACTCAAAAACGAATCGGCAATGCTTAACGGCTATTTTAATGATGCCGAGTTCAAGGTTTTTGATGGCAAGGATAAAAATTCTTGCACCAATATAGAGCTTAAATACGGTGGATACGAAACTATTAAATCATGTAACTTTGAGCGCAATTTCTGTCAAAGGGTTGCAATGCGTTTTAACATCGAGGCCGAGGTTGGTTTTTCGGGTCAGCTTGAAAATGTTGCGATGGTTGAGCCCGAATATAAGCAAGAACCTATTAAATACACCCCTTCGGCACCGTCAGCAGCTCAAAACTCGGGCGGTGAGAGGAAGGTTGCGGCTCCAAGAAAGGTTACGGGACTTAATATCCCTGAAGGCAGTGATCTTATTGCCGACAGTATCGAGCAGGTTTACGGCAAAAAGATATACGGAAATGTGATAAATATGGAAAACATTTCGCCCGATGAAGAATGTGTTATTTGGGGTGAAATCTTCTTTTCCGAACTTGTTCCAACCAAAAGCGGTAAGGGACACCGCGTGAAATTCCAAATATATGACGGTACCAACTCGATTACCGTTAAAAACGTTGTTTCCAACGCTCAAGCCGAAGTTTTGGGTGATATACTCAAAAAAGGCAAGTGCGTTGTTGTAAGCGGCGTTTATAAAATGGATGACTGGGAAAAGGACTATTGTTTTGAACCTGCGGGAATTGCCTCTGCTAAAAAACAGGGTGGCAGAAAGGACACTGCAGAAGAAAAACGAATCGAACTCCATTTACATACAAGTATGTCGCAAATGGATGCCGTTGCTCCTGTCAAGCAGGTTATAAAGCAAGCTTTTAAGTGGGGTCATAAGGCGGTTGCTATTACCGACCACGGCGTTGTTCAAGCCTTCCCCGATGCCATGAGTGCCGTTGATGACGTTCGCAAAGAAGAAGGCGGCGAGGACTTTAAGGTTATTTATGGTGTTGAAAACTATTATATAAACGATGTTGATGGACAGGAAACCGAAGGCGGAGTTGACGGTGGTGTTGATTCCACCACGTTAGAGCGTTTCCACCAGATTATTCTTGTTAAAAACCAGGCGGGACTTAAAAATCTTTACCGCCTTGTTTCCTATGCTCATTTGAATTATTATTTAAAAACTCTTAATAAGGACAACCCGTCTAAACCCCGTCCCGCAAGACCGATCATTCCCAAATCGGTGCTTATGCGCTACCGTGAAGGTCTTATTGTGGGCAGTGCTTGTGAGCAGGGCGAAATTTTCAAGGCTATAATGGCCAAAAAACCTGAAGAAGAGCTTTTGAAACTCGCCGAATTTTATGATTATCTTGAAATTCAACCGCTTGGCAATAACGAGTTTATGCTTCGCGACGGCATTGTTCAAAGCAGGCAAGAACTTATCGACTTCAACCTTAAAATAGTCGAGCTTGCCGATAAGTTAGGCAAACCCGTTGTTGCAACGGGTGACGTTCACTTCCTTAATCCGGAGGATTCCAAGCTTCGCACCATTTTGATGGCAGGCCAAGGCTTTAAGGATGCCGAACAGCAAGCACCCCTTTATTTCAAAACTACCGACGAAATGTTGGAGGATTTCTATTACCTTGGCGACCGTGCCAAAGAGGTTGTAATAGATAATCCTGCAAAAATTGCCGAGATGATAAGCCCGGATGTAAGGGCAGTTCCTTCGGGTAACTATCCGCCTAAAATCGAAGGCTCGGACGATATTTTAACCGAAAAATGTTACCGCCGTGCGCACGAAATTTATGGTAACCCATTGCCCGATGTCGTTAAAGAGCGTCTTGAACGTGAACTTGATTCTATCATTCGTCACGGCTTCTCGGTTATGTACGTTACCGCACAGAAGTTGGTTGAATTTTCCGAAAGCAAGGGCTATTTGGTTGGCTCGCGTGGTTCGGTTGGCTCGTCGTTTGCCGCAACCATGAACGGCATTTCTGAGGTTAACCCGTTGGTACCTCACTATGTTTGCCCCAAATGTAAACATTCTGAATTTATAACCGACGGTAGTGTTGGCTCGGGATTTGATTTGCCACCTAAGGATTGCCCCGAATGTGGAACACCATATAATCGTGACGGACACGATATCCCGTTCGAAACCTTCTTAGGCTTCGACGGTGACAAGGTTCCTGATATCGACCAAAACTTTTCGGGCGAGGTTCAGCCCTTTGTTCATAAATATACCGAAGAACTGTTTGGACCTGAAAACGTTTTCAAGGCAGGTACTATTGCTACCGTTGCCGAAAAAACCGCGTTCGGTTACGTTCGCGGCTATGCCGAGGACTACGGCAAGAGCCTTAATAAGGCCGAGGAAACAAGACTTGCGGCTGCTATCAACGATTCGGCTGTAAAGCGTACAACGGGTCAGCATCCCGGAGGAATGGTTGTTGTTCCGCGAGATATGGAGGTCTATGATTTCTGTCCCGTTCAGCATCCTGCCGACAAGGCTGATTCCGATATGGTCACCACACACTTCGACTTCCATAAGATTCACGATAACATCTTGAAGCTTGA
>JAZNEE010000030.1:0-3467 GCA_045588405.1 Acutalibacteraceae bacterium | reverse complement strand
GCACCTCAGCAGGGAGCTTGTAAGCTTTCTCTTAACGTTAAGAACGGTATCATCGAGGAAGCTCTCGTTGAGACTATCGGCTGCTCCGGTATGACTCACTCCGCGGCTATGGCTGCTGAGATACTCCCCGGTAAGACCCTTTTAGAGGCTCTTAACACCGACCTCGTTTGCGATGCTATCAACACCGCTATGCGTGAGCTTTTCCTTCAGATCGTTTACGGCCGCAGCCAGTCTGCTTTCTCTGAAGACGGTCTTGTTATCGGAGCAGGTATGGAAGACCTCGGTAAAGGCGAGCGTTCCATGGTTGGTACCATGTACGGCACCAAGGCAAAGGGCGTTAGATACCTTGAAATGACCGAAGGCTACTGCACCAGAATGGCTCTTGACGAGAACGATGAAGTTATCGGCTATGAGTTCGTTTCTCTTGGCAAGATGACCGACTTCATCAAGAAGGGCATGGAGCCTAACGAAGCATACGAAAAGTCTAAAGGTACTTATGGCAGATTCGCAGATGCCGCTAAGTACATAGACCCCAGAAAGGAATAAGGAGGATACGCAAATGGCTAAGTTTGAAGGTTACGAGAGACGCGAGGCCAAGATCCTTGCCGCTCTTAAAGAATTCGGAATTTCCTCCATCGACGAATGTAAGGAAATCTGTGACGCAAAGGGTATCGACCCCTATAAGATCGTTGAAGAAACTCAGCCCATCGCATTTGAGAATGCAAAGTGGGCTTACACCGTAGGTTGCGCTATCGCTATTAAGAGCGGTTGTGTAAAAGCTGCTGACGCTGCTGCTGCTATCGGTATCGGCTTGCAGGCTTTCTGCATCCCCGGTTCTGTTGCTGAAAACCGCAAAGTTGGTTTGGGTCACGGCAACCTCGGCAAAATGCTTCTTTCTGAAGAGACCGAGTGCTTCTGCTTCTTGGCAGGTCACGAGTCTTTCGCTGCTGCTGAAGGCGCTATCAAAATTGCTCTTAACGCTAACAAGGTTCGTACTAACCCCTTGCGCGTTATCCTCAATGGTCTTGGCAAAGACGCAGCATACATCATTTCGAGAATCAACGGCTTCACTTATGTAGAAACCGAGTTTGATCCTTACGCTGAAGAGGTTAAGGTTATCAGCGAAAAGGCATTCTCCAACGGCCCCAGAGCTGACGTTAAGTGCTATGGCTCTGATAACGTTCCCGAAGGCGTTGCAATTATGAAGCTTGAGAAGGTTGGCGTTTCCATCACCGGTAACTCCACCAACCCCACCCGCTTCCAGCATCCCGTTGCAGGCACCTACAAGAAGTGGTGCTATGAAAACGGCCAGAACTACTTCTCCGTTGCTTCCGGCGGCGGTACAGGACGTACCTTGCATCCTGATAACATGGCTGCAGGTCCCGCTTCCTACGGTATGACCGATACTATGGGCCGTATGCACGGCGACGCTCAGTTTGCAGGTTCTTCTTCTGTTCCTGCTCATGTTGAGATGATGGGTCTTATCGGTGCTGGTAACAACCCCATGGTTGGTATGACAGTTGCTTGCGCAGTTGCTATCGAAGAAGCCAGCAAATAATTGATTCATAAATAATGGTGCTTAAAACCTTGCACCCTAAAACCGCCTTCCGTTTGGAAGGCGGTTTTTGTTTTCCTTTGCATTTTTTGCATTTGAATTTTAAGCTGATTTATGGTCTTTTTTCCACGACAGCGAGAGATGAAGTAAATATTTAATTTTTATTCGACAAAACAACAATTTTCTTGACAAGTTATGTTTATTGATATATAATTAAATTATCCTAAGAGGGAAATATTTCAAAGGAGGGGCAAATATGGACAACAGAATACTTTTCGGAATTATGTGCATTATTTTTAACGGCTATGGTGTTCCTTGTTTTATGCAAGGCAATGCTGCTAAAGGCGTTAAGCGTATAATTCTCGGCGTTGTTACTTGCGGTGTAATCGCTTTGATTAACACAATCAAAGGTATCATTTTAGGTATTGAAATTCTTAAAATGAGCGACGAAGAATACGCAGAGAAAAAGGGAACTTTTGATAGCGGTATCCCTGCATAATATTGATTTAATGAAATGAACGAGAAATTGATTTTATCAATTTCTCGTTCATTGTTAAAATCAGATTTTATTACAAAAAAATTATGAAAATAAATAACCTTAAGAGCAAAATTCTAACCGTCATTTTAATGATTGCAATAATCCTTCTTATGTACTTCTTAGGTATCCCTTGTTTTTGGAAAACACTCTTTAAAATCCCTTGCCCCGGATGTGGAATGACACGGGCTTATATAAGTCTGTTACACCTTGATTTTCAAAAAGCTTTTGATTTTCATCCTATGTTTTGGTCGGTTCCTATTCTTGGAGTTATGTATTTTACAGATGGCAAATTGTTTAAGCAAAAATGGTTAAATGAGGGCATTGTATCACTGATATTAATCGGCTTTTTTGTTTGTTGGATAATACGGTTGATTCAACTGTTTTAAAATCATTCAACAACGATACAGCATTTTCTCAAAATCGCTATAACAAAAAACGCGCAAATAATTCAAAAGCATAAAATAAAAAGGTTCGGGTTTTTCCGAACCTTTTTTGTTTTATTCATAAAAACAGTCCGTACTCCAGCGTGATGGATTTTGGTCGATGTACTCCCAAATTTTTTTGTAATCCTTTTCGCCGCGAATTATGTGGTCGTGGAAGGATGTTTGCCAAATTTTTGTGTTTGGATTGAGCAAGTGACATTTTCGCGTTGTTAGAGATTTGAATGCACAAATAACATCGGATAATGTAGGGCAGGGGCTTGCTCCTGCCCTACAATATTTGAAAAGAGATTTTTGCGTTTGTGGGTGCAAACTGTTACAAAATAATACCCGTTACTGCTGTAAACAAAATCCTTTAATCTTGTGGGTTTACGTTTCGGAAGTTCCATTTTCATCACCAAAAATATTCTAACATAAATAAAATGTATTTGCAAAATAAAAAGGGAGCAGGTTTAAAACCTGCTCCAAAATTATGTATTACAAACCTAATAACTGCTTTTTCTTGGCATCGTATTCATCCTGGGTAATTGCACCGTTGTCGAGCAAATTTTTATACGTCTGCAATTCTTCGGCATTACTTGTTGATTGAGCATATTTTACAACTTGCGGTTGTTTTGCTTTCTTTTTTATTATTATTAAACTTGTCACTCCGCTGCCAAGGGCAACTATTGATAAGGAACCCAAAATTATGCAAATTGTAACACATTCTGTTTCTGTTTTTTCACACTCATCAACTTTACGTTGCCATTTGAGATACTCGGTTTTTTCGTTTTTATTTAATATTTCATTGCTGTTTTCCTCAACTATAACACTTAATCTCCCTAAATAAGTGTTAAGATACATAAGCATTTCACGGTTATGAACGTAATTTTCTGAGGTATACGTTAAAATTGCCGAAGTCATTAATGCAACAAAAATCAATAAACATATAAAT
>JAZNEE010000029.1:0-2586 GCA_045588405.1 Acutalibacteraceae bacterium | reverse complement strand
GAGTGTAAAGATTTTACAAAACTTGCTTTTTCTCTTTCTGAAAAGTTTGATACTCCTGTATTTATCCGTTTGTCTACCCGTGTTTCGCATTCACAAAGCCTTGTTGAACTTTGCGACCGTGAAAATGTCGAGGTTAAGCCTTATGAAAAAAATATAGGTAAATACGTTATGATGCCTGCAAACGCAATTAAGCGTCACGTTGTTGTTGAAGACAGAATCGCTGCATTGAAGGATTTTGCTGAAACAAGCGAGCTTAATGCGGTTGAAAACAACGGTTCTAAAATCGGTGTTATTTCGGCAGGTATTGCTCACGTTTACGCTAAAGAAGCTTTGGGCGAAAAGGTTGATTATTTAAAACTTGGTATGGTTTATCCTTTGCCCGATAATAAGCTTAAAGAATTTGCAGCTGCTCACGACGTGGTTTATGTTATTGAAGAACTTGACCCCGTTTTGGAGGAGCATTGCAGAGCTATTGGAATTTCTAACGTTGTTGGAAAAGAAAAGTTCACCTTGCTCGGTGAATATACTCCTACTATGATTAAGGCAGCCGTTTTGGGTGAAACAGCACCCGAAACCATTGCAGTTAGCGAGCCTATTCCTGTAAGACCTCCTGTTATGTGTGCAGGTTGTCCTCATAGAGGCACCTTCTATGTTCTTAAAAAACTTGGTCTTACTGTTTCGGGTGACATTGGTTGCTACACTTTGGGTGCCGCTTTGCCGTTGCAGTCGGTTGATACTACCATTTGTATGGGTGCTTCTGTTAGTGCTGCGCTTGGTATGGCAAAGGCTCAGGGTGCCGAGTTTAACAAGAAACTTGTTTCGGTTATCGGTGACTCTACCTTTATGCACTCGGGTATCACAGGTCTTGTTGATATTGTTTATAATAAGGGTAATAATACCGTAATTATTCTTGATAACTCAATAACCGGTATGACAGGACATCAAAACAACCCCACAACCGGTTACACCATTAAGGGTGAAGAAACCAAGCAGGTTAATCTTATTGCCCTTTGTAAGGCTGTTGGTGTTGAGCACGTTGTTGTTGCCGACCCATTTGACGTTAAGAACTTTGAAAAGGTTGTTAAAGAAGAGGTTGAAAGGGAAGAACCTTCTGTTATTATTGCTCAGCGTCCTTGCGCTTTGCTTAAAACAGTTAAGTATTCAGGACATTGCAAGATTACCGAAAACTGTAAGAATTGCAAAATGTGTATGAAACTTGGTTGCCCCGCAATTACAATTAAGAACGATAAGGTTGTTATCGATTCTACACAATGTAACGGTTGCGGACTTTGTATTAACGTTTGTCCCTTTAAAGCAATTGAAAAGGAGGAGATTTAATGACTACTAATATTATGATTGTTGGCGTTGGCGGTCAGGGAACCCTCCTTGCAAGCCGTGTTTTGGGTAATGCGGTTATCAGCCAAGGTCACGACGTTAAAATTTCCGAGGTTCACGGTATGAGCCAACGTGGAGGTAGCGTTGTCACCTATGTTAAATATGGTGAAAAGGTACATTCTCCTATAATTGACCGCGGTGAAGCCGATATAATTCTTGCTTTCGAACTGCTCGAAGCATACAGAGCTTTGCCTTATCTTAAAAAAGGCGGTAAAATGATTGTTAACAATCAGCAGATTGATCCTATGCCTGTTATCACAGGTGCCGCTGAATATCCCGAAAATATCGTTGAAAAATTAAGCGCTGTTGCCGATGTTACTGTTGCTGATGCCTTGACCCTTGCAAAGCAAGCAGGCAATATCAAGGCTGTTAACGTTGTTCTTATCGGTGTTATGGCTAAAAAGAGCGATATTCCTTATGAATGTTGGATCGAAACTATTAAAAACACTGTTCCCGCAAAGTTCTTGGAGGTTAACCTCAAAGCCTTTGATTTGGGCTATTCTATTTAAAAGAGGTCTTTAGAATGAGTAATTACTATCAGCCGGAAATTGAAACTGCCTCGGTTGAGGAACTTAAAAAAATCCAAAGCGAACGCTTGGTAAAGCAGGTAAAACATGTTTGGGATAACGTGCCTTACTATCGCAAAAAAATGGAAGAAAAAGGCGTTACACCCGATGATATTAACAGCGTGGATGACCTTTATAAGCTTCCTTTTGTTACCAAGGACGATTTAAGAGAATGTTATCCTTATGGCCTTCTTGCTACCGATCTTAAGGATTGTGTCAGAATCCATTCAACTTCCGGTACAACAGGTAAACGCGTTGTTGCTTTTTACACTCAAAACGATATCGACCTTTGGGAAGATTGCTGTGCTCGTGCGCTTACCGCTGCAGGTGCTACTAAAGAAGATGTTTGCCAGGTTGCTTACGGCTACGGTCTTTTTACCGGTGGTTCGGGTATGCACGGCGGTTCGCATAAGGTTGGTTGCTTAACACTTCCTATGTCATCGGGTAATACCGACCGTCAGTTGCAGTTTATGACCGACCTTGGTGCAACAGTTATCTGCTGCACACCTTCTTATGCCGCATATCTTGCCGAGTCGATTCACGAACAAGGCTTAGAAGATAAAATTAAGCTTAAAGCCGGTATCTTTGGCGCAGAGGCTTGGAGTGAAAGCATGCGTAAGGATAT
>JAZNEE010000028.1:0-2549 GCA_045588405.1 Acutalibacteraceae bacterium | reverse complement strand
TATTCGGCGGCAAGAGACGCCTTGAACGGACTTGATCCAAGCGGCGGCGCGATTTATTATTTCAACCCTGCCACAGCGACAAGTAAATGGATTTGGACCCGGCCTCTTATTAAAACTATAGGCAAGCATAGATTTTGTTCTTAAAAACCCGGGGATATCCCCTCCGGTTTTATTATTTTATAATGTATATATTGAATTTTATTATTGAAATATATTATAATCTGTTGTATTATAGTCGAAGAAATTCTTTGGAGGCATATATTTTGAACGGAATCGATGTTCTAATTGAAAAAGTTTTGCTATTATCGATTATGGTAATATTGGGCATGGTAATGCGAAAGGCAGGTAAGGTTGACGAAAAGACCTGTAAATATTTTGCCGACGTTGTTATTTATCTATCCCAACCTGCCATGATTATATACAGTTTTTTGGATGTTAAATTCAGCACCGAAATCGTCGCAACGGCTGCGTTCGTTTTGATTTTTTCAATACTTTTGCATTTTGGATTTTACGGTTTATCAACTCTGCTGTTTAACAAATCCCCTGAGAGCCAAAAACATATTTTGAAATTCTCGCTTATCTTCACAAACGTAGGCTTTATGGGTATACCTCTCATTTCTGCAATGTTTGGCTCGGAAGCCGCCGTTTATTCCACCTTCTACGTTGTTTCGTTTAACGTTTTTACATGGTCTTTGGGTTGCTATCTTTACACCAAGGATAAAAGTTATATGTCACCCAAAAAGATGTTTATAAACCCTGCAACCATTCCTACATATATTGGACTTTTCTTCTTTATACTCGGCGGTTTTGTTACCGTGCCTGAGTTTTTAACGCCTATTTGGTCGGATTTTATTGTTCCTGTTGTTAAAGACGACGTTTTACGCATACTTAAAAACACAGTTATACCGCTTTCAATGATGATTATTGGTATAAGACTTGCAGAGTGCAGTTTTAAATCCATGCTTTTGGATAAAAACATCCATTGGATTATTTTTATAAGACTGCTTGCTATTCCTGCCGGTGTAATCTTCGTTTTAAAGGGAATTTCTTTGTTGGGTATTTTCCCTGCCGATCTTTTGACCGACGCTTCGGCGGTGCTTGTCATTAGTGCTTCAACCCCCGTTGCCGCAACGACAACCATTTTTGCCGAACGTTATAACAGTGATTCCGTTTGCGCAAGTCAAATTGTTTCGGCCACAACGCTTGTTTCTCTTATCACTATGCCGCTTATAGCTATGCTTTTATTGGCGGTCAACATATAATTTCAGAAAGGTTGAGAATAAATGAAATATTTAGTTTTACTTTGTGACGGTATGGCCGATTACAAGTATGAAGGCTTGGGTAACAAAACTCCTATGGAGTTGGCTCATAAGCCCAATATGGACAAATTGGCAAAAACCGCTATGGTTGGTACCGCTAAAACCGTTGCCGATAATTTAAAGCCCGGCAGCGACGTTGCCAATCTTTCGGTTATGGGCTATGACCCTCAGGAATGTTACACAGGTCGTTCTCCGCTTGAAGCTGCAAGCATCGGCATTGCGCTTACCGATACCGATGTCACCCTTCGTTGCAACCTTGTAACCCTTTCGGACGAGGAAAAATACGAAGACAAGACCATGATCGATTATAGTGCGGGCGATATCTCATCCGCCGAGGCTGCCGAGATAATCAAAACTGTCGAAGAAGCCTTTGGCAACGAGATTTACTCCTTCTTTGCCGGCGTTAGCTATCGTCATTGTCTTGTTGTTAAAAACGGCACAATCGATTTGGGCAACATGACTCCCCCACACGATATAAGCGGTCGTGTTATAGGCGAATATTTGAGTGACCATAAGAATGCCGCACCGCTTATCGACCTTATGAAACGCAGCGGTGAAGTTCTTAAAAATCATCCCGTAAACTTAAAAAGAATTGCCGAAGGCAAACGTCCCGCAAGCCATATTTGGCTTTGGGGTGAAGGCACCAAGCCTCAGATGCAGAGCTTTGAAGACAAGTTCGGCGTTAAAGCAGGTATTGTTTCGGCAGTTGACCTTATTAAAGGAATTGGCAAATTAGCAAAATGCTCTGTTGCCGAAGTTGAAGGTGCAACGGGTTATATCGACACCGATTTTAATGGCAAAGCAAAGGCTGCCGCAAAGCTTTTTGAAACCTGTGACCTTGTATATGTTCACGTTGAAGCACCCGACGAATGTGGTCACAGAGGCGAAGCTGAAAACAAGGTAAAAGCTATCGAACTCATTGACAAGCACGTTTTGGGATATCTCTTGGAAGAACTTGAAAAGTATGGCGAATACCGCATACTTATTATGCCTGACCATCCCACCCCGCTTATCACCATGACCCATGCGCGTGATCCCGTACCGTTTATGGTTTATGATAACAAGGTTGCTACCGACGGAGTTGAAACCTTTACTGAAGACACATCAAAATCAACCGGCATTTACTATGACCACGGTCCCGATATTATGAAGGTCTTGCTTAAAAAATAATATACAAACAACCGCCGTGTGAGATTTAACTCTCACACGGCGGGTTATTATTATCCTTTG